>DIDB01000189.1 GCA_002417905.1 Pseudomonadaceae bacterium UBA5811 | reverse complement strand
CAGCCGGTCTGGGTCCGTGCCCTGCTGCAGCTCTGCCATCAGGTCCGCTAACGGACTGGCTGCGCGGATCTGTACCTTGCCGGCAACCGTCGCTGGCGCCTACAGTCGGACAGGGTTGAATGCTTTTCCCGGCATATCTCCGGGCTGGCAGGAGTTGAATGCTGCCTGCTGGCCTGTAACGGCCGGGGTTCCAGGCAGACCGGTCAGGTCTGTCACCGAGGGAGGACAACTGATGCATCAAGCCAGAAGTAACCGGAAGGGATGGGGGAATGGACGTGGGCAGGGCCACGGCCATGGTCACAACCATGACCATGGATCTGACCTCCAGTACCGGCAGGCCCATCTGTCCAGCCTGCAGGCAATGATTACAGCCACGCCAGTCATGCCACTCAGTCCGGCAGAGCGCGATGACCTGTATGCCATGCGCGAAGAGGAAAAGGTGGCCCATGATGTCTACGTGCGCCTGTACGGGCAGTGGCAGATTCCGCCGTTCAGGAATATCAGCGGTTCCGAGCAGGTGCATATGGCCGCTGTGCTGGCCCTGCTGGAGCATTATGGGCTGCCGGATCCGGTGCAGGGTCTGGGGGATAGCCAGTTCCGGGATACCGGCATGCAGGCCCTGTATGACCGGCTGATCGGCCAGGGATTGCAGAGTCTGGAGGAGGCTGTCCGGGTCGGACTGCTGATTGAGGAGCTGGATATCGTTGATTTGCGGGCCGCTGCCCGCCGTACTGACAAGCCGGCGATCCTGGCGGTTTATGCAGATCTGGAAATGGGGTCGCGCAATCACCTGCGGGCGTTTTACCAGTGGATGCAGCAGCTGGGCATCCACTATGTTCCTGAGCATCTGGCTCCGGAGGAGTTTCAGGCCATTGCCCGCTCGCCCCATGAGGAGTGCTGAGCACCGGGCGGTTTAAAGCGCCCGGTCAAAATAGGTGTGAGTGCCCGTCAGGGCTGCTATCCGCTCCAGATAGGCCTGGATGGAGCCGGGCATCTGCAGGTCCCTGACCATGCTCAGGTTGCGCAGGGTGGGATAAACCAGCACATCATCCAGTCCCAGCCGGCCTTCCATGGTTGCCGGCAGGGCGGGCAGGCTGGACAGCATCTGTTCCACGCAGGCCTGGTGCCGGGCCGTCTCCTGCAGGGCCTGTTCAAAAGAGCGGCCGATCCGGGCTTCTTTTTTGTGCCGGAAGTAGTCCCGGGCCGCCGTGGTGGCAAACTCGGGCAGGTCCAGAGCGATATTTCGCGGGAACAGCAGGCAGCTGATGGCCAGATGGGCGGCTTCGAATGCGGCCAGAATGGCCGCAGGCTGTTCTGTGCCGGGCATCAGCGGCCGTTCTGGCGGGCCCAGCCGGTCCAGTTCGCGCACGATATCCAGACTCTCGCCCATGGCGGAGCCATCATCGAACTGCAGGATGGGTACCATCTTGGTACCGATCAGGGTCAGGCAGGTCTGCTCATCGTCATTGAGCAGGTAAACTTTTTCATGCCGGACCTGCCGGTAGTTGGCTACCATGTCCGCACGGACGCAGAACGGGCAATGGTCATACTGGTAAAGTTTCACGGCGGTACTTCCTGTGAGGCTTTTCGGTATCGTTCTGGCAAGGTTAGCAGGCCGTACCGGGGTACTTCATTCTGGGCAATGTTTTCAGTCAATGGCAGCTGTCGCTGGCCTGCATGCCGGGCCTGCTGGTCATTCTTGTTTTTGGCCTGCTGTTTCCGGCGGATATTGATGCCTGCCTGATTGCCTTCAGTGGGGCCTTTACCGTGGGCTTTGGCGCGTTCAAGAAGCTGTCCGACTATCCGCCCGCACCCATGCTGATTGTGGCCATCGGCATCTGTACCTCGGCCTGGCTGGGCTCGCTGGCGGGCAATTTTTTCCCCCTGCTGTTGCTGCTGGCCGTGCTGTGGGCCATCGGCTGTGCCCTGGTTTCAGCGGTGGATAACACGGCCTGGTGGATTGTCCAGCAGTGGACCGTGGCGCTGGTGGTGGCGGGCAATTACGCGGGCGGGCTTGAGACCGCCAATGAGCGGGCCCTGCTGCTGCTCCTGGGGGCTGCGGTGGAAATGCTGGGCTTCCAGCTGTTTCACCAGCTGATCCGCCAGCCGCGAACTCCGCTCAGTTACACCCTGTTCCGGGCTAACCTGAATGCCATCCGCAATAACCTGGAGGGCCAGGTCCGGCTGGGCCGCTATGCGGTTTACATCGGTTCGGTGATTTTTCTCAGCATGCTGATTATCCAGCTGCTGGGCCTGGGTCATGGTTACTGGGCGCCGCTGGCGGCGCTGAGTGTCCTGAAGCTGGACCTGCGGGAAACCCGCAGCAAGGGTGCGGGGCGGCTGCTGGGCACCCTGGGGGGCTGTCTGCTGGCCATGCCACTGGCTCATGCCATCCGTGATCCGCAGGTGCTGGTCGCTGTGACCCTGGCCTGTGTCTTTCTGGCCTACACCCTGCAAAATGCCCGCTATAGCCTGTTCTGTCTGTTCCTGAGCGCCAGTGTCCTGCTGATGCTGGCCATTGGTGGCTCATCCGAATGGCAGGCCAGCTATGAGCGGCTGCTGGCTACCCTGATCGGAGGTGGGCTGGCCATTCTGGTGGTCGGTTTCGAAAACCGGCTGCTGGACCGGCTGCACCCTCAGTGAGCCCCGGCCTGCTCCGGGTGCCTGGCCCGCCAGGCTTTCAGGGCCTGCGCATACTGCTCCCGGGCAATGTAGTATTTTTCCCAGACGCAGGCCTCGCCGCAGCTGCTCTGGCAGCACTCGCCATCCCCTGGTGGCTCCGGGGCTTCCGGTATCGGATCCTGCTGCATTATTTCCCTCCCCTATTCGGCTGGAGTGGCATGATCCCACAACTATCGGGTATTACCCATAAACCGGGTGCTGAGGGCCAGGTTGCAGCATGCGCATACTGATTGTCGAAGATGAGCCCAAAACGGCGGAATACCTGCACCAGGGGCTGAGCGAAAACTGTTATGTGGTGGATTGTGCCGCAACCGGTCTTGAGGGCCTCCACCTGATCCGCCAGCAGGACTACGATCTGGTGATCCTGGATGTCAACCTGCCGGAGCTGGATGGCTGGGAGGTGCTGCGCCAGATCCGCCAGCAGGGCAATACCCGGGTGATGATGCTTACGGCCCGGGGGCGGCTGGAAGACAAGGTCCGGGGGCTGGATCTGGGGGCTGATGATTACCTGGTCAAGCCTTTCGAGTTTCCGGAGTTTCTGGCCCGGGTCCGCAGCCTGCTGCGCCGCAGCGAGCAGATTCCCGTACCGGATGTCCTGAAGGTGGCCGACCTTGAACTGGATACCGGCCGGCACCGGGCCTTCCGGGCCGGCCAGCGGATTGATCTGACCACCAAGGAGTTCGCCCTGCTGCACCTGCTGATGCGCCGCACGGGCGAGGTGCTGTCCCGCACCCAGATCATTGCCCTGGTGTGGGACATGAATTTTGACTGCGATACCAACGTGGTGGAGGTGGCCATCCGTCGCCTGCGGGCCAAGGTGGATGATCCCTTTCCGGAGCGGCTGATCCATACCCTGCGCGGGGTGGGCTATGTGCTGGAGGCCCGTTCGTGAAACCGGCCAGCCTGTCCCTGCGGCTGGGCCTGCAGGTGGGCCTGCTGGGGGCCGGGCTGGTGCTGCTGCTGGCCGTGCTGGGCTACTGGTCGGTGGCCCGTGGACTGGAAAGCATTGCCCGCTCGGACCTGCAGGGCCGGCTGGAGCGGATCGCCCATAGCCTGGGCATGCCACCGCATCATGAAAACCGGCAACTGGAGCAGCACCATCTGGTTGATGAACTGATGGGGCATGACAACCTGCACCTGCGGATCATCAGTCTGCCCCCCCGGCCCAGTGTTCTGTTTGATTATGGTTTCGCCCTGCCCGCCGGCCTGCATGCCGGTCTCCGCCGGCCTTTCCTGCAGTTTGAGCACTGGCGGGATCACCATGGGCACATCCTGCTGATTGCCAGCCGGCAAATGACCCTGCACGATGGCACTCCGGTCAGTGTCCAGCTGGCCTATAACCGCCTGGCCGACGAGCAGCTGCTGCAGGCCCTGCTGCACTCCATCCTGCTGGCTCTGCCCTTCCTGCTGTTTCTGACCGGTGGTGGTGCCTGGTGGACAGCCCGGCGCAGCCTGCAGCCCCTGCATGAGTTCATGGCCGTGGCTGCCCGGGTGTCCACGGAAAGCCTGACACACCGCATCGAGACCCGTAATCTGCCCCGGGAACTGCATGAGCTGGCCTGCGGCATCAACGTGATGCTGGAGCGGCTGGACCTTGGCGTACAGCAGCTGACCCGGTTTTCCGACGATCTGGCCCACGAGCTGCGCTCCCCGATCACCAACCTGCTGGGCCGGGCCCAGGTGACCCTGGCCCGGGAGCGCTCGGCGGCCGAATACCGGGTGGCACTGGAGTCCTGCAGTGAAGAGCTGGAGCGGCTGGCCCGGATTGTTTCGGACATGCTTTATCTGGCCCAGGTCAGCGAGGAAACCTCCAGTCAGGCCTTTGGTCCGGTCGAGCTGGAAGCCGAGATGCTGAAGATGGCCGATATTTTCAGCCTGGCCGCCGAAGACAAAAACATCCGCCTGACTACCGCGGGAGCCGGGCAGGTCACCGGCGACCGGCTGATGATCCAGCGCGCCCTGTCCAATCTGCTGTCCAATGCCATCCGCTACTGCCCCCGGCAGGGCCAGATCCATCTGGAGATCAGTCCGGCACCGGATCAGGTCAGCCTGTCGGTGACCAATAGCGGGCCGGGCATTGCGGTGGCCCATCAGGCGCGGATCTTCGAGCGCTTTTACCGGGTAGACCCCTGCCGCTCCCGGGGCCGGGGTGGAACCGGTCTTGGCCTGGCCATTGTCCAGTCCATCATGCAGCGGCATGGTGGGCGGGTTGACGTCTGCAGCAGTCCGGAAGGACCCACCTGTTTCAGCCTGATTTTTCCGGTGCCGGCGGGCTGAGCCGGGCTGGCATTATTGCCGGTTCCGGCCAGACTGATCCGGGTGCCGGACTGGCCATTGATCCTGTACAGGAGACTTGCAAATGATGAGAAAAACACTGATCACCGGCCTGCTGCTGCTGGCCATGGACTACCCGGTTCTGGCCGGGCCCGGCCAGCATGAGGCCGGCCCCGGCGGGCATGGCGGTGGCTCAGGTGGAATGGAAGCCTGGCAGGGGCCTTACCGGCACTGGGATGGCCCGGGCCCACGCTATGGACACGGTCTGCCCGATTTTGCCCGGGAGCTGTGGATTGGCAGCACCCTGTATTTCCTGGCTGCCGGGACCTATTACCTGTGGAATGCCAGCCAGGAGCGTTATGTCGTGGTTGAGCCGCCAGCGGGTGCAACCCTGCTGCCGGCCACCAGTTATGACGTGATTGCCTATCCGGCTACTGGCCAGAGTCAGGAGCAGCAGGCCCGGGACCGTTATGAATGCCACCGCTGGGCGGTCAGCCAGAGCGGTTTTGATCCCTCGCAGGCAACCCGGGAACCCACCGAGCAACTGGCCGTGTATTACCAGCGGGCACTGGGCGCCTGCCTGAGTGGCCGGGGTTACAGCATCAACTGATGCAACTGCTCCGGCCTGTCAGGCTGTCATCCGGAATGGACAGACTGCGCCCTGTTCATATTCCGGAGAGGCCGGATGCTGATTGCCCGCACCGCCCGTCTGCTGCTACGGCCCTTTGAGGCCGGGGATCTGGCTGCCCTGGCACCGATCCTGGCCGATCCGGAGGTCATGCGCCATTCAGTGCGGGGACCCGCTGATCTGCAGACCACCCGGCGCTTTATCGGCTGGTGCCAGCAGACCTGGCAGCAGCAGGGGCTGAGCCCCTGGGCGCTGGTCGAGCGGCAGTCCGGCCAGCTGATTGGCTATTGCGGTCTCGGGCCGGACCGGGTGGAGGGCCGGGAGGAGCTCAACCTGGGGTACCGGCTGGCCCGCAGTCACTGGGGACAGGGGCTGGCCAGCGAGGCGGTGCAGGCCAGCCTGGCACAGGGTTTCAGCCTGCCCTGGCCCGGTTCGGTGGTGGCCATTATCGCGCCGGAACACCGGGCTTCGCAGCGGGTTGTGGAAAAAGCCGGCTTCTCCGGTTTTGCTGCCGCGCAGTTCCATGGTCAGCCTGTCCGGCTGTACCGCCTGGGCCGCGCACAGTGGCTGGCCGGTGCCGCGGCCTTGTCGCAGGTCGCGGGCCGGAGCTGATCTGGCCGCATTGTGCGGGGGCGCACATTTTTCGTTATAGAATGCCCGCCGGTCAGTGCAGGCCATGCTGGCCTGCCGGTGGAGTATTGTTGTGCAGCTTGTTGATGTGGTGGCCGTTATCCGGCCCTATCTGTCCTGGCCTGTGGGGCTGGGTGCCCTTGGCGTCCTGTTTCTGCTGCTGCTGGTCCGGACCTTCCGGATGGGCTCTGGCCTGCCCGCCCCCCGGCGCCTTTCCGGACCACGACTGCCCTACCAGCGGCGCGAGGCGCTGTTTACTCCGGCCGAGCAGCGTTTCCTGAAGGTGATTGATCAGGCCATTGATGGCCGCTATCACCTGTTTGGCAAGGTACGGATTGCGGATGTGGTGGAGGTGGAGCCCCTGGACAATGGCCAGGACTGGTGGCGGCACTTCACCAAGATCAGTTCCAAGCATCTGGATTACGTGCTCTGTGACCGCGACAGCCTGGTGGTGGTCTGTGCCATCGAGCTGGATGACCGTTCCCACGACCGGCCGGACCGTCAGGAACGGGACCGCTTTGTGGATTCGGTCTGCCTGTCGGCCGGGGTACCGCTGCTGCATTTCCGGCTGCGCAGCAGCTATTCCGTCAGTGAGGTGCGCAAGCGTATCCTGATGTCCGTCCGGGACCAGCAGGCCTATCCCGAAGTGATCCCTCCTTCGGAGCGGAGCCGCAAGCCGGCCCGGACCGCAAAAACCTCCAGCCGCCGCCGCTAGTCCTGCCGGGCGGTCGCACCGCCGAACAGGGCTGTATCCATGCGCAACTATCTGCTGGCCCTGCTGGTCAGTCTGGGCTCCACCCTGCTGATGCTGCCCCTGCAGGGGCGGGTTGATCTGGCCAGCATTGCCCTGCTGTATGTGCTGGGCGTGGTGGTGATCGGCAGCCGTTATGGCCGGGGCCCGGCGCTGGCCACGGCCCTGGGCAGCTCGCTGTGTTATGCCCATGTTTTTGTCCCGCCCCTGTTCTCGCTGGCCATCCTGGCGTCCGGGCACCTGCTGGCCATCCTGGTGATGCTGGGGGTGGCGCTGCTGATCGGCCATCTGACCGCCGCCCTGAAAACCCAGGCCGAGCAGGTCGAGGCCCGGGAACGACAGGCCCGGGCACTTTACGAGCTGGCCCGCTGCCTGAGCGCAGCCTCGACCTCGGCTGAAATCGAGGAGGAGGTCCGCTATTTTCTGGAGCGGACCCTGCAGGCCCGCAACAGCCGGATTCTTGCAGAAGGTGGCTCGGGCCGGCTGGCACCGCCCCTGACTCCGGAGCTCTTGCATTCCGCGTTTGAGGGAGGACAGCTGAAACTGGTGGGCTCCGGGCTGGTGCTGGTGCCGATGGCCACATGTGCCCGACCCCGCTGGCTGCTGGCCTGCTGGTTACCTGCCGGGAACAAGGTTGGGCCCGCCACCCGCGAACTGCTGAAAACGGCCGCGCTGGTGGTAACGGTCGCCCTGCAGCGGATGCATTTTGCCGAGGTGGCCCAGGACACCGAGGTGCGCCGGGCGGCGGAGGCCCTGCGCAATTCGATTCTGTCGGCCCTGTCCCATGATCTGCGCACGCCACTGACGGTCATGGTGGGGCTGGCCGAGACTCTGGCACTGGGCAAGGCCTCTGCTGAGCGTCAGCGCAGCATGCTGGTGGCCCTGCGTAACCAGGCCCTGTTCATTAACCAGCAGGTGACCAATCTGTTGGACATGGCCCGGTTACGCTCTGGCAGCATCGAGCTGAATGAGGCCTGGCAGCCGGTAGAGGATGTGATTGGCAGTACCCTGCGGCTGGTCAAGGCGCACTGGAAGGACCGCGAAATCACCCTGGATATTCCGCCGGACCTGCCCCCCCTGTATTTTGATGCGGTGCTGATCGAGCGGCTGCTATGGAACCTGCTGGAAAATGCCATCAAGTTTTCTCCGGCGGATACCCCGGTGGAGCTGGTGGTGCGCCAGGCGGGCGACTGGGTGGAGGTGATTGTCTGCGACTGGGGGCCCGGATTGCCTCCCGAAGGTGTGGAGGACCTGTTCAGCATGTTTCGCCGGGGTCGGGAGGAGTCCAATATTCCCGGGGTTGGGCTGGGCTTGGCGATTGCACGGGGCTTTGCCGGGGTCCATGGTGGCCAGGTACTGGCTGAAAACCGCATGGGTGGCGGGGCCTGTTTCCGGCTGCGGCTGCCGGCAGGCAGTCCGCCAGTCTTGGGTGAGCTGGAGGAGTCCCTATGAGTGAAACCCAGACCATTCTGGTGATTGAGGATGACCGGCAGATCCGCGAACTGGTGGCCGGCACCCTGGAAAGTGAGGGTTATGCGGTTGTCGAGGCTGATACGGCGGCCGGAGGGGCCCGCCAGGCCGGAGCCAGCCGGCCAGATCTGCTGATCCTTGATCTGGGGCTGCCGGACCGGAATGGCATCAACTTTATCCGTGATTACCGGATCTGGTCTTCGGTGCCGATTCTGGTACTTTCGGCCCGCAGCCAGGACATCAGCAAGATCACGGCGCTGGATGCCGGAGCCAATGATTATCTGACCAAGCCTTTCAGCGTGACCGAGCTGGTGGAGCGGGTCTGCCTGTTGTTGCAGAGCACGCCGGAAAACGCCGGTCAGCTGGAGCCGGTGATCCGCTTCGGGGACTGCCAGATCGACTGCACCCGGCGGGAGGTGACCCGGGCTGGCCAGCCTGTGCGGCTGACCGATATCCAGTACCGGCTGCTGATGCAGCTGGTATCCAGTCCGGGCCGGGTGCTGACCCATCGCCAGCTGCTGTCTGGTGTCTGGGGTGACCGGGTGGAAAACAACCAGTACCTGCGGGTTTATGTGGGCCAGCTACGCCAGAAAATCGAGATCAATCCGGCCCAGCCCCGGCATATCCTGACGGAAACTGGTGTGGGGTACCGCTTTCAGCCCTAGCCGGCAGCCCCGTGCGCAGGATTTTCCGGAAATATGCGGTAGAGTGCCGGTCATTGCCAGTCTGGCAAAGTCCCCCGGTGCCAGCGCTACAGGCTCTGCCACCGCTCAAACTCCAATGACAGGACGCTGATCATGAGCAAGCCGCTTTCCTTCAACACCATCGAAATCATCAAGGCCACCATTCCAGTGCTACAGCAGCACGGGGTGGAAATCACTACCCGGATGTATGAGCGGCTGTTTGCTGACCCGGAAATCAAGGCCCTGTTTGACGAGGCCGCCCAGAAAACGGGGGAGCAGCCCAGGCGGCTGGCCGAGGCCATCCTGATTTTTGCCACCCATGTGGATAACCTGGAGGTCATCCAGAGCGCCCTGGAGAAAATCTGCGCCCGCCATGTAGCCCGCCACGTCAAGGCTGAGCATTATTCCGCTGTCGCTACGGCCCTGCTGGCGGCCATCAGGGATGTGCTGGGTGATGTGGCTACTGACAGCGTCCTGCAGGCCTGGGGCGAGGCTTACTGGTTCCTGGCCGATATCCTGATCGACCGGGAGAAAGCCCTGTACGCCAGCCAGCCGGCTGGCGTCTGAGCACGCATCAGACGGTGGTTTCCGGGCGGTAACCGATCCGGAAGCCTCCCCAGTGCTGGCCCCGTACCGTGATGGGTACCGACAGGTCGTGCATCAGTTCCCCTGTATCCCGGGTGTAAGTCTGAAGCAGGACCGCCTTGGTGTGGCTGCCACAGCGCAGGCCGGTGCGGTCGTTGAACAGCCGCTTGCTGCGGCTTTTTTGCATGTCGTGTTCAGCGTTGCCGTTGGGTTCCTCACTGAAGGCCCGGTTATGGGTGGGTACATAACCTTCCGGGGTGCAGGCAATGGCAAACACCAGGCCGGAGTGCTGGTGGAGTACGGCTTCCTGGATGTCCGGCAATACCTGGTCCGTGTAGCGGTCAAAGCGGGTGTGATATTTTCCGGGCCGGGTATTGGGAACCGGCTGGTAATTGCGGTCCATCAGATCATCCAGCCGGATGCGACCGGCTTCAATATCCTGCTCAAAGCGCCGGGCAATGGCCTGGGCCGCCTGGCGGGCCAGATCAAAGACCCGCTGGTGGTAGTCATTAAGGGCAATTTCGGACAGCCGCTCGCTGATCTGCTCGCTCTGCTCTTCCAGAACGCTGGCCACCTCCCCTACCCGTCCGGTGTAACGGTCACTTTCGGTCAGGTCTGTCCGGATCTGCTCCACGGCCTGGAACAGGGCGGCCAGCTGGGCCTGGTTGTCGGAAGAGCCCCGGGCAATGGCGCCTACCTGATCTGCCACGCCCTGGGCCAGCTGGTTGATATGTTCAAGGTCGTTACCGGCTTTTTCCACCGCCAGCACATTGCTGTCCAGGCTGGTTACCAGCTCGTGGATATGGGTTACGACGGCTGTTGTCTGCTGCTGGATATCGGCAATCATGCTGCCGACCTCTTCCGTGGCATTGGCAGTCCGGCCCGCCAGGGTCCTGACCTCATCGGCCACCACGGCAAAGCCGCGGCCATGCTCTCCGGCCCGTGCCGCCTCAATGGCCGCATTCAGGGCCAGCAGGTTGGTCTGGCTGGCAATGGCCTGGATAACCTGGGTTACCCGCTGGATGTCTTCGCTGCGCTGGTTCAGGGTCTCAATCAGGCTCCGGCTGGAGCTGGCCAGTTCGCTGAGATGATGCATGTTCTGGATGGTGTCGTGCACGACCAGCATGCCTGCATCACTGCTCTGCCGGGCATCGCTGGCTGCAGTCAGGGCCTGCTGGCTGAGCCGGGCGGCTTCTTCCTCGGTAGCAATCATGGCCCGGGCTCCGGTTACAACCTGTTCGGCGCTGGCCACCTGGGAGTCAAGCCGCTGGCCCAGTTGCCGGACGGCATGGGCCACTTCGGCGGCTGACAGCGCGTTACAGGAGGTGGTGCGGGACAGATCGCGGCTGAGCACTGCCAGGCTTTCCCCACTGCCTGTCTCCGGGGCAGCGGCTGGAGCGGCCTGTGTCCGGACCAGCCACAGCCAGGGTACCCAGAGCACAAGCAGCAGCCAGGGAATGCTGATCGCCAGACCAATCTGGCCACCGGCCTGCAGCCAGGCGGCCAGCACCAGCCCGAGACTCTGCGCGGTGCCGGTAATCAGTATGTGAGGCAAGCGGGTAGGCATCCTGAACCTCGCCACAGTTGACCGATGAAAGGAGTTCCCAGTGTATCTGTGATAGCCGCCATTACTTGAGAAAAAATCCGGTATGTGGCGTGTTTCAGGGGGTATCCGGATGGTCCGGGTATAGCCGGGCTCTTCATTGTTCTTTCGATAAGAATTATCATTCTCCCAACACTCATCATCCCTGTACGCCCCTGATGTCCCGACAGACTTCCTCCAGCAGTGATGGCCCGTCGTCCCGGGAGACTGCGGCCCCGGCCCGCGGGCCGGAGTTCCTGCAGGTCTTTATGGCCCGGCGGGCCCAGATGGAAGCATTGGTGCAGCGCCGGGTCGGTTGCCGGGCCACGGCTTCTGATCTGGTCCAGGAGCTGTTCCTGCGCTTCTGGCGCCGTCCCCAGGTGTTGCAGGAGCCTGGCCGTTATCTGCTGCGCAGTGCCCGCAACCTGGCGATTGATCACCTGCGCAGTGAGCAGGCCCGCCAGCGGCTGCTGGAGGCGCTCCCGGAGGACGAGGCTCCGGCTTCTGCCGAGGCCACCCTGCAGGCCGAGCAGACACGGGACCGGATTGAACAGGCCCTGCGGAGTCTGCCGGAGCGGACCCGGCATATTTTTCTGCTCAGCCGGGTCCATGGCCGGACGTATACTGAAATCGCCCGGGCGATGGGGATTTCGGTCAGTGCTGTGGAAAAACACATGATGCGGGCTCTGCTGGCCTGCAAGACGCATGTGGATGGTACGGCTGATTAAGGACGGGTAATGGATGCGCTGAATACTTCCCCGCTGGTTTCCGCTGAGGAACAGGCTGCCTGGCGCTGGCTGCTGCAGCGTCATGACCCGGCAATAGCATGGGATGAAGCCAGGTTTGAGCGCTGGCTGGCAGCAGATCCCGCCCACCCGCCGGCTTATGCCCGGGCGGAAGCGCTCTGGATGGACACAGCCGGCCCGGCCCGGCAACTGGCCGATGAAGACGATGTGGTGCTGCAGCAGTATCTGCAGCGGCTGGAGGCTCCGGCCATCCGCTGGCGCCGCTGGCCCCTGCCGCTGGCCAGCGCTGCCCTGCTGCTGCTGGCCCTGTGGCTGGGGGCCGGCAGCCGCCCGGAAAACTGGCTGGATAACCTGCGGGCTGACCAGGTAACGGCTCCGGGCGAAATCCGCGAATTGACCCTGGCAGAGGGCTCCAGGCTGGTGCTGGATGCTGACACGGCCATTGAAGTCCGGCTGACGGCTGAAGAACGCCATGTCTGGCTGCTGCGGGGCGCCGCCTTTTTCGAAGTCACTCATACCGGCCAGCCTTTTGTGGTGCACAGTGGTTCCGGGCAGATCCAGGTGCTGGGGACGGCGTTTGAGGTTCGCCAGCAACCCTCCGGCCATCAGGTCAGCGTGGCTTCCGGCCGGGTACGGGTAGTGGACGGG
>DIDB01000093.1 GCA_002417905.1 Pseudomonadaceae bacterium UBA5811 | reverse complement strand
GGTGAAATGCTGGACTGGGAGGCTCCCACCGGTGGCTATCTGCTGACCGCCTGTCTGGCGACAGGCCGGGCCGCAGCAGAGGGCATCCGGCACTGGTTATCGGCAGATCCGGGTAGCGAACACAGCTGATCCATTTTTTGCAACAGGATTGGAGTAAGTCCCCTATTGCGTCTGGCTATCCAGGGGCAGATTATTTACAGTTGTGTGGAATGGTTCGCACTTTGTCCGGGTTAACAGGTGGAGCAGAATGCGGTTATCGCCTGCTTTGCAGCCCGGAAAGCGGCCGGTACCGGATGTATCTGGTGGCCGGCCTGCCAGATGGCAGCTGTTCTCATTTCGGCAGGAAACAGGGTATGGCATTACGAGCACTTGTTCTGGAGCGTCTCTTCGATTGCCTGAACCGCACACTCTCCATTGATGTTGCGGTGGAGCCGGATATGGATTTTGTCAGGGAGCTGGGGCTGGACTCCATCCAGGTCATGGAGCTGCTGATGGAGCTGGAGGATGAGTTTGATATCGTCATCCCCCTGAATGTCCTGACGGATGTGCATACACCCGCCCAGCTGGCGCTGAGTGTGTTCAGCCTGATGGAGCATGCCGGTACACCCGTGCGCTGAGTGTGTTCAGGCCTGCAGTGACAGGCGCAGGGGGCACATGGCTGACGCCGCGAAGCCGTGCCGGCCATAAAAGCGCCGGGCGGCCAGATTGTCCGTATCCGTCAGCAGGGTAATGCGCTGGCAGCCCTGCTGACGGGCGTGGCTGATGGCCGCCTGCAGCAGGGCAGAGCCTGTGCCGCTGTTGCGCGATGCCGGGTCAACGACCATATCTTCCAGCAGGGCCACCGGGGCACCAAGGGCGGTGGAAATGGTGTATAGCAGGTTCACCATGCCGGTAATCCGGTCTTTTTCTTCGGTAACCAGGATTTCTCCGGTTTTGGGATCTTCAATGATCTGCTGCAGGCCACGCTGCTGGGCTTCGGTATCGGGCTGAAACTCGGCTTCCTGGGCAAACAGGTGGGCCAGCAGGCCGGTCAGGGCGGGAATATCCTGAAGTGTTGCAAGGCGAATGGAGGGCATCGGAGCGTGGCCTGTCATGATCTTCAGCTGCTCAGGCTGACAGAAAGCAGGGGCAGGCGGAAAGAGGCAATCCGCCGCTGCTGCGGGTGGGCCGGTGCGGCTTCCGGCAGCAGGGCTGTGGTAGGCTGCCCGGCCATTTGGTCTTGTTTCTGGAGCAGTGATGTCCCACGCCGATTTTTCTACCGACGAAGCCCGGGTCAGCTATGGCATTGGCATGCAACTGGGAGGGCAGTTGCGGCAGAACCCGCCACCAGGCGTTGATCTGGAGGCTGTGGTTGCCGGTCTGCGGGATGCTTTTGCCGGAACGGGCAGCCGGGTTGATCCGGCCGAGCTGAATGCCAGTTTTCAGGTTATCCGCGAGCGGATGAAAGCGGAGGAAGCCCGCAAGGCGGAGGAAGCCCGGGCGGCGGGTGAGGCTTTTCTGGCGGAAAATGCCCGGCGCGAAGGGATCGTGGTCCTGCCTTCCGGCCTGCAGTATGAGGTGCTGGCGGCGGGAGAGGGGGCCCGGCCCGGTCCGGAGGACAGCGTACGCACCCATTATCACGGCATGCTGGTGGATGGTCAGGTCTTTGACAGTTCGCTGGAGCGCGGGCAGCCGGCCGAGTTTCCGGTCAATGGCGTGATTGCTGGCTGGACAGAAGCCCTGCAGCTGATGAACGCGGGCAGCAAATGGCGGCTCTATGTGCCCAGCGGGCTGGCCTATGGTGCCCAGGCGATCGGCAGCATTCCGCCACACAGTACCCTGATTTTTGATGTGGAGCTGCTGGACGTGCTCTGAATGTGATCTTGCCCGGCTGACCTGTGCCTTAGCGCAGGGCCCGGGCATAGCAGAACAGGAACAGGTTGCGCACCAGCTCTTTCAGGATGCCTGGCTCGCTGGAGCCCAGTTCGTGCAGGTCCAGTTCACCCTGTTCCCGCAGTTCGTCCAGTGCTTCGGCATCCAGTACCGCACAGACTTCGCCGGTTTCCCGGTGCAGGATGCGCAGGCAGGGATCAGGACGGTCAAGCCAGGCATCAATCAGATAAGTCATATTCTCATCTCCGGTGTTTTTGTGAGAATAATTATTATCTGCGAAATGAACAAGAAAAACCGGCCGGACTGCCTGGCGGATGCTGCTCTGGCACGGCCAGCAGCGGCTGCTGTCAGTGGGTACGGGCTACGCTGAAGCGGGCCAGTTCAGCCATGGCATCCCGGTAGGGCGTTGGCGGCAGGACATCCAGACAGGCAATGGCCCGCTGGGCATAGTCCCTGGCCAGATGGGCCGTGTAGTCCAGTGCGCCGGCTTTCCGTACGGCATCCAGAATGGAGGCCATATCATCCAGTCCACCTTTCTGGATGGCTTTGCGTACCAGGGCGGACTGTTCCGGTGTGCCTTCGCGCATGGTGAAAATCAGCGGCAGGGTCGGTTTGCCTTCTGCCAGATCATCGCCCACGTTCTTGCCCAGGGTTTCGGCATCACCCTGATAATCCAGCAGGTCATCCACCAGCTGGAAGGCAATGCCCACATGGTCACCAAAACAGCGCAGGGCTTCGCATTGTCCGGGGCTGGCCTGGGCCAGTACGGCAGCTCCATGGCTGGAGGCCTCGAACAGCATGGCTGTTTTGCCGCGGATCACCTCCATGTAGGTTTCCTCGGTGGTGCTGGCATCCCGGACCCGGGACAGCTGCAGTACCTCACCTTCAGCAATGACCCGGGTTGCCTGGGAAATGATGTGCATCAGCGGCATGGAGCCCAGCGCAACCATCATTTCGAAAGAGCGGGCATAGAGAAAATCACCGACCAGTACGCTGGGTGCATTGCCCCACAGGGCATTGGCAGTGGAGCGGCCCCGGCGCATGCCGGACATGTCGACCACATCATCATGCAGCAGGGTAGAGGTATGCAGGAACTCGATGATGGCGGCCAGCTGGCGGAGCGGTTCGCCGCTGAAGCCAAGGGCGTTGCCGCTGAGGAGCACCAGCAGGGGGCGCAGCCGCTTGCCACCCGCTGAAACGATGTAGTCACCGATTTTTTCCACCAGGGGTACCCGTGAGGATAACTGCTGGCGGATGATGCCATCGATGGCCGCAAAATCATCTGACACGATCTGGTAGAAAGACTGGGGTTGCATCGCAGGCGGGTGCTCCTCGGTGGATGCGCGGCATGCTAGGGGGGAGGGTGATGCCTGTCAAGGCAAGGGACTTTGCCCCTTGCGGGCCTCTGTACGGATGCGTAGAATCACGACCCTTGAATTTTCCACAGGCGTGACCTGCCTTACGCAAATGTACAGGCCTTTCTTCGGGCCGGTGCAGCCATGCCAGCCACCAATCATTCCCCCAAAGCGCTGGGTGAGCAGGATTAACGGAGATACACGATGTACGCAGTTATTGTAACTGGCGGCAAGCAGTACAAGGTTGCCGAAGGCGAGTTTATGAAAATCGAGA
>DIDB01000016.1 GCA_002417905.1 Pseudomonadaceae bacterium UBA5811 | reverse complement strand
GGGCTGGGGGTGCTGCGGTGTGGCGTGCTGCCTCAGGTCCTGCCCCGGCTGGTGGATGTGGGGCTGTGCCGCTGGGAGCCCAACCTCCGGGCGGCCACCCCTCTGGGCGCCATTGGGGCCGGGGGGCTGGGGCTGGAGATCATTACCGCTTTCAATCTGTTCGAGTACCGCGAGGCGCTGGCCCTGATCGGTGTCCTGCTGGCACTGGTCACGGTGGTCAACCTGCTGGGTACCTGGGTCCGTAACCGTTTTCTCAATCAGGCATAAACCGGAGAGTCACGATGAGCGTCGAATCAGCCAGGGCTTATATCAACCGCATGCGTACGGATGAGGCATTCCGCAGCCTCATGAACGAAGGGTCTGATGACGAGGAGGGCAGCTGGGCGAGAATCCGGGAGGCCGGTTACGACTTTGACATGCAGGATTTCCGCAAGGCCCAGGAAAAGATTTACGAGGAATATGGCATCGAGCCGATGTAAGCCTGTTTCCGGTTTACCGGATTTGCGTCGACCGGCGGCACGCGGCGGTCGGCGCTTTTTTCATTCCGGGCGGCCGTCAGCCGTTAACGGACGGCCTCTCCAGCGTTCAGGGCGGCCTGCAGCTTTTCGATGGCCGCCGCCATGGCCTGGCAGTCTCCGGCGCGGCTGGCACTGAGTTCTGGCCGGGCCTGACTGCGTTCCAGCCAGGCACTGGCCTGGCCAAGGATCAGGCGGGCCTCTTCCTCTGCCCGGGCCAGCAGCAGGGCGCTGCCCAACTGGCGGGCACCCTCCAGGCGCCGGGTAGCGTTATCGATCCCCTTTGTTTTCATCATTACCTCCTGGGTGTACACCATAACGGCAGCAGGCCGTGGGTGATCCGGGCCTGACAATGCCAGTGGCGTGCCATCTTCCTAAAAAGCCAGTACTTTAAGGGTGGATGGTCGGCAAGGGTTCATTGCGGTACGACATTGTCCGGATAATGTACCTCGCTGAACTTATTTCATTTTGATATAAAAAACAGCGGGGCCGGAATGACCGCCAGGTCATGGGGGCTGCCGGGCCGTTTGCACGGAGCTGGCCCGAATCTCGCAGCGCCAGGCCCGGGCTGGCAATTCCGGCCGGACGAGGAGGGCAATGTGATACGACCGTATCCGCAACATCCACAACGGACAGATGATCCGGGCCGTCACGACGATCTGCCGGCGCCGGAGGCGCTTGGCCAGCTGGACCTGCTGGGCCGGATGCCCATTCCGCTGCGCCGGCCGTTCAAGGCCGGTGTTGACCGGGTGGTGGCCGCTGCCCGGGCAGCGAGCGGTGTCCGTCTGAACTGCTGCTGTCTGGGTGGCGGCGAATGGTACAGCCCCTTTGATACCCTGGCCCGGGAGCACGGGCCGGAGCGGCTGCCCGGCATGCTGGTCTCGACCATCTACCATGATGTGCTGTTGCCGGAGCTGCTGGCGCATTACCGGCCGGATGCGGCCAGCCCGCCCCGGCCGCCGATGCATCCAGCCTGTGAGGCGGCCGGGCTGGCTGATCCTTCCGGGGTATTCCGGGTCTTTTCGGTGATTCCCTTTGTCTGGCTGGTGGACCAGCGCCGCCTGAAGGGCCGCACTCCGCCGCGCTGCTGGGCAGACCTGCTGGACCCGCAGTGGGCCGGCGAAATCGTCTTTGGTGGCTGGCGGCCCAATGAGCGGGTGCCCTACCAGGACTACAACGCTTACCTGCTGCTGATGCTGTTCCGGGAGTTTGGCGAGGCGGGCCTGCAGGCCTTTGCGCGCAATGTCCTGCACCTGCAGCACAATATCCGCACGGCCACCCGGGCCGGCTCCAACAGCTGCGAAGTGGGCACCATTGCCGTGCTGCCCTGGCTGCAGGCCGAACTCTGCCCGCGCCGCGACCGGGTCCGGGTGGTCTGGCCCGAAGATGGGGCGCTGGCCATGCCCATCGGTTTTCTGGTCCAGCCCGGCGCACAGCAGCGGCTGGCGCCACTGGTGAACTACCTCAATGGCCCGGATCTGGGCGCCGTGCTGGTCCGCAACTGCTATCCGCCGGTCAGTGCGGCTATCAGTGGTGCGTTCCCGGCGGGTGCCCGCCTGAAGTGGCCGGGCTGGGAGTTTTTCCGTAACCGGGACTTCCGGGCAGAGGAGCAGCGGGCTGCCCGGCTGTTTTTTGCCGCAACCCATGGTCTGGAGGCTGTCAGCGCATGCAACTGATTACTGTGGCGGGATCACCCTCGGTAGGGAAAACCTCGGTCATCCTGCGGGTCGCTGAACTGCTGCAGCGGGAAGGGCACCAGGTGGGGGTGGTCAAGTTTGATGCGCTGTCCACCTCGGATGACCAGCTGTATGCCCGCAAGGGCATTCCGGTGGCGGTCGGGCTGGCGGGTGCCCTGTGCCCGGATCATTATTTTGTCTCCAATATCGAAGACTGTCTGGCCTGGGGCCAGCGCCAGCAGCTGGATGTGCTGATCAGCGAAAGCGCTGGGCTGTGCAACCGCTGTTCGCCGCATATCGAGGGAGTGCTGGCGCTCTGCGTGGTGGATGCGCTGGCCGGGGTGCATACCCCGAAAAAAATTGGTCCCATGCTGCGCCTGGCCGACCTGGTGGTAATGACCAAGGGTGACATCATTTCCCAGGTGGAGCGCGAGGTGTTTGCCTTCCATGTACGGCTGGCCAACCCGGGCGCCCGGGCCCTGTTCTGCAATGGCATTACCGGCCAGGGCGCGACGGATATCCTGCGTCACCTGCGGGCGGCCCGCTCCGTGGAAAGCCTGGAAGGCAGCCGCCTGCGGTTTTCCATGCCGGCAGCGGTCTGCCCGTACTGTGTCGGTGAAACCTGCATCGGTGAAACTCACCAGCGGGGCAATGTGAAGAAAATGCGTTTTGTCGATCTGGAGGAAGCCCGTCTGTGAGTGCCGTCGACCTGGGAAACCAGCCTCTGGCTGGCGTGCTGGCCCGTTATCCGGTGGTGGCCGAGTTTGTTGCCATGCTGGGACTGACGGTGAGTGATCCGCAGATCAGTCTGGCGCAATGGCTGGCCGAGCTGCCGGATGAAGTGCTGTTTGACGCTGGCATGGAGCGCAGCCAGATGCGGGATCACCTGCAGCGGCTGGTGGCAGAAGTCCATGACATGGCCAGCAGCCCTGCTGAACGGGTGGCCAGTATCACGCTGCTGGGAGGCCAGGACAAAACAGGCCGCCCGGAAAATCTGGAGTTGACCTTTCGCGCCGGGGATATTGTGTGCATTGTCGGCCCGACCGGCTCGGGCAAAAGCCGGCTGCTGGGCGATATTGAATGTCTGGCCCAGGGGGATACCCCCACCGGGCGCCGGGTACTGATTGATGGCCAGGCACCGGATGATGAGCGGCGCTACGCTCCGGACCGCAAGCTGGTGGCCCAGCTGTCCCAGAACATGAACTTCGTGGTGGACCTGAGTGTGCGCGAGCTGATTGCCATGCACGCCCGCTGCCGGATGGTCAGCGACCCGGAGCAGATGGCGGAGACGGTGATTGCCTGTGCCAATGACCTGACCGGCGAGAAATTTGCGCCGGAGGTTTCGGTGACCCAGCTGTCCGGTGGTCAGACCCGGGCGCTGATGATTGCCGATGCTGCGCTGCTCTCGGCCTCGCCGGTGGTACTGATCGACGAGATCGAAAATGCCGGCGTGGACCGGCGCCGGGCGCTGGAGCTGCTGACCCGGGGCGAGAAAATCGTGCTGATTTCCACCCATGATCCGCTGCTGGCCCTGCGGGGCGCGCGGCGGCTGGTGATCCGCAACGGTGGCATTGCCGAAGTGATTGAAACCAGCCACCAGGAACGGCAGAACTTGCAGCATATCGAAGCGATTGACGCGACACTGATGAATATCCGTGACCGGCTGCGCCGGGGCGAGCGGATTGACGAGGCGCTGGCATGGGCGAACTGAACACTCCCGGCATCATCCCGCCGGAACACAATCCGGAGCTGGCCTTCCTGCTGAACCGCCGCTCCTGCCACAAACTCATGGCGCCAGGGCCGGGGGCCGACGCGCTGGAGCTGATCCTGCGGGCGGCGCTGCGGGCCCCGGATTTCCTGCGGCTGCGGCCATTCCGCTTTTTGGTGGCCCGGGACGGGGGGCTGGACCGGCTGGGCCAGGCCATGCAGCGGGCCGCCATAGCCGCGGGCAAGGATGAGGCCACGGTGGCCCGGGCACCGGATATGCCCAGACGGGCTCCCCTGCTGATTACCGTGGTGTTCAGCCCGAAACCCAGCGAAACGGTCCCCCTGTTTGACCAGGAGCTGTGTGCGGGCAGCGCGGTGCTGATGATGCAGATGGCCGCCCGGGCACAGGGCTTTGGCGCTGTCTGGCGTTCCGGCTGGCTGATGTTTGATCCGGGCTTTCACCGCGAACTGGGCCTGGCGGCACAGGAACGGATTGCCGGTTTCCTTTACATTGGCACCCCGGCCCATCCGGAACCGGCGCGCAGCCGGCCGGATGAGGACCTTTCCGCGTTCACCAGCTGGATATAAGCCATGACAGATCCCCTTGCAGCGGCACCGGTAAAATGCGGTCTTGAATTCGAGTACATGCTGATGGGTCAGGCCGGCGGAGAGGCCGGATCGCTGCATGACTTTGCCAGCCTGGATTTTGCCCGGCTCAGCCAGCTGCTGGAGGACAAGCCCGGCCTCGGTGATCATGAACTGGCAACCGGCGATATGGGGATCCGCAGTGGTTACTGGTATATCGAAGGCGACGAGCGCTTTGATGAGCAGGGCAACTTCCGGACCTTTGCCGTCAAGGGCGTGGAAATCCGCACGCCGTTTTCCGGCGGCGTGCGGATTTCCACGCCC
>DIDB01000030.1 GCA_002417905.1 Pseudomonadaceae bacterium UBA5811 | reverse complement strand
ACGCGGGCGGGACGCGCCTGTGGCCACGGTGTGGGTGCTCCGGCGGTTAGGGCGAGCCCGGCCGGGTGGGGGGGCCGGGAGTCGCAGCCAGGTGCGGCGGCCAGTGAGCCGGCGCCTGAGCGGGGCCTGCTGGATAGGCTGCTGGAGGAGCCGGTCTGGCTGGGTGTAGCCGGAGCATCGGCCCTGTCCCTGCTGCTGGGTGGGCTGGTACTGGTCCGTAACCGGCGCCGGGGCCAGACTCCGCCTGCTGCCAGCGGGGAGACCCGGGCGGCCCAGGTTGCCCTGAAAAAACGCGCGGCCCCTCCGGCCGAGCCGACCTTTGCCGAGCTGATGGCCCAGCAGGCTACCCAGCAAAAAGCGGTTGATGAGCAGATTCTGGGAGAAACCAGCCGGGATATCCTGAAAGAAGTGGATACCTATACGGCGTATGGCCGTTTCAGCCAGGCGGTTGAGCTGTTGCAGAACGCCCTGAAGGACGAGCCGGAACGCACGGATTTGCACCTGAAGCTGCTGGAGGTACAGGCTGAAACGGGAGACCGTCAGGCCTTCGCCCATGAGGAAGCCCGGTTGCGGACCCTGGGTGGCGCCAGGGTTGAGCCGGAGCTGGCCAGGCTGCGGGCCCGTTTCCCTGAAATGGCGGCCGGGGTGGCTGCTGCCGTGACAGCCAGTGCGGTGGCTCCGGCCGCGATTCCGCCGGTGGCTGACGATCTGAATTTTGATGATCTGGTCCTGGAGGCTCCGGCCGCGGTAGCGGCACCCACGGCCCCGGTTGCAGCTGCAGCACCTGAGCCCTCGCCATCTCCTGCCCCGGCCGGATTTGAAGCACCGGGCAAGGCGGATGATCTGGATTTTGACTTTGATCTGCCAGAGGACCGCGTGGATATTCCGGCCCTGACGGCCCGCCATGAGGAGCCGCTTGAGGACTTCAGCCTGGATGATGCCGGAGAGCAGGTCCACCAGGCGCCCGGTGAAAAACTGGAGGCTTATCTGTCCGACCTGCAGGCTGATGAGGGCGAGTCAGCCCCGGAGCAGACCGGTAGTCCGCTGCCGGATGATTTTGATCTGGCACTGGATGAGCCGCCTCCTGTGGCTGAACCAGTTCCGCCGGCGCCTGCTGCAGCGGCGGCATCACCGGTACCGGCCGCTGGCTTTGAGGGGCTGGACGAAGATTTTGATTTTCTTGCCGACACCGATGAAAACTCGACCAAGCTGGATCTGGCCCGGGCCTATATCGAGATGGGGGATGCCGAGGGCGCCAAGGATATCCTCGGTGAAATTGTGAGCGATGGCAGCCCGGACCAGCAAAAAGAAGCCCGTGATATGCTGACCACTTTGGCCTGACCGACTGTTTTTTGCTGATGTGTCCTGAATCTTTTTCTATGGTGGCCCCCGCGCTGCCTGATCCGGCTGTGAATTTGCAGCGGATTGCCCTGGGTGTCGAGTATCGGGGAACGGCTTACAGCGGTTTCCAGCGCCAGTCATCCGGAGTGCCTTCCGTACAGGCTGCCCTGGAAAAGGCCCTGGAGCGGGTGGCGGGGGGCAGTCCGGTCAGCCTGCGTTGTGCTGGCCGGACTGACGCCCGGGTCCATGCCAGTGGCCAGGTGGTGCATTTTGATACGGCTGTTGAACGCAGCATGCAGGCCTGGGTGATGGGTAGCAATGCCAACCTGCCCGACGATATCAGCGTGACCTGGGCCCGGCCGATGCCGGCTCATTTTGATGCCCGGTTCAGTGCAGTGGCCCGGCGTTACCGCTATGTCATCTACAACGATCCGGTACGGCCGGCCCATATGGGCCGGGAAGTGACCTGGAACCACCGGCCACTGGACTTGCTGCGGATGCAGGAGGCCGGGCAGTGTCTGGTCGGTACCCACGACTTCAGTGCATTCCGGGCCCAGCAGTGCCAGGCCCGGTCCCCGGTCAAGACGCTGCATCACCTGCGGCTGCAGCAGCAGGGCCGCTTTATGGTCATTGATGTCCGGGCCAATGCCTTCCTGCATCATATGGTGCGCAATATCGCCGGAGTGCTGATGGCAATCGGTACCGGAGAGCGCCCCGTAGCGTGGGCCGCTGAAGTGCTGGCCTCACGGCAGCGCAAGCAGGGTGGGGTGACCGCCCATCCCTATGGCCTGTATCTGGTCCGGGTGGAGTACCCGCCGGAGTTCAGTCTGCCAGAGCGTTTCCTGGGGCCCCATTTCCTGTCTGCCCTGTCCGACTGAGCAACGGGCTTGCGGCATTTCGCCCATTTGCTAGTATCGGCGCTTTTGCATGGTGGGGACGCCCGTTGACTGTGGTACGCAGCAAAATCTGCGGGATTACCCGGATCGAGGATGCACTGGTTGCGGCTGAAGCTGGTGCTGATGCCATCGGACTGGTGTTTTATGAAGGCAGTCCCCGGGCCGTGACCCCGGCCCAGGCCCGCGAAATTATTGCAGCCCTGCCGCCTTTTGTGACCAGCGTGGGGCTGTTTGTGGATTGCCCGGCCTGGCGGATTGATGAAATCTTGGCATCGGTGCCGCTGGATATGCTGCAGTTCCATGGCCAGGAATCTCCGGAGGACTGTGCACGGCATGGCCGGCCCTGGTTCAAGGCGCTGCGGGTCCGGCCCGGCGATGATGTGCAGGCGCAGGCCCGGGCCTATGCGGGTGCCAGTGCCATTTTGCTGGACAGCTTTGTGCCCGGGGTTCCGGGAGGGACCGGCCAGATGTTTGACTGGTCGCAGATTCCGGCGGGCCTTTGCCGGCCGCTGATCCTGGCTGGCGGGCTGACAGTGGAGAATGTGGAGCAGGCCATTCACCAGGTCCGGCCCTATGCGGTGGATGTCAGCGGCGGGGTGGAGCTGGCCCGGGGGATCAAGGATCCGGAGCGGGTCCGGGCGTTTGTGGCCAGGGTTCGCAACCGTCGCCCGCTCTGAGCGCGCAACAGAACAGAGGCTTCCGGCAGGCCCCAGACTGCCGTGGAGCAGCCCTGGCCCGGAGGCCGGGCATACAAGGCTGGCGCAGTTGCGCCGGTCTTCTGGGACAGCCAGGCTTCCCCGGTGGGAGGCCACCATAAAATTTGCGGAGAACATAGCAACATGAGCAACTGGCTGGTGGACAAGCTGATCCCTTCGATCATGCGCTCTGAGGTCAAAAAAAGCTCCATCCCGGAAGGCTTGTGGCATAAGTGCCCGGCCTGCGAGGCCGTGCTGTACCGGCCCGAGCTGGAAAAGTCCCTGCATATCTGTCCGAAATGCCAGCATCATATGCGTATCAGCGCCCGGATCCGTCTTGACCTGTTCCTTGATCCGGAGCCGGCGGTCCGCGAGGAGATTGGTGCAGAGCTGGAGCCGGTGGATCGGCTGAAATTCCGGGATAGCAAAAGATACCGGGACCGGCTGGCGGCAGCCCAGAAGCAGACGGGGGAGAAGGATGCCCTGGTCGCCCTGCGTGGCTCGGTACAGGGCCTGCCGGTAGTGGCCTGTGCCTTCGAGTTCAGCTTTATGGGGGGCTCAATGGGCGCGGTGGTGGGCGAGCGGTTTGTCCGGGCGGCCAATGTGGCCATGGAGCAGCGCTCTGGTCTGGTCTGTTTCGCGGCCTCCGGAGGTGCCCGGATGCAGGAGGCACTGATTTCCCTGATGCAGATGGCCAAGACGTCGGCCGTGCTGGCCCGGATGCGCGAGGAGGGACTGCCCTTTGTTTCGGTACTGACGGATCCGGTTTATGGTGGTGTTTCGGCCAGTCTGGCCATGCTGGGTGACCTGATTGTGGCTGAACCCAAAGCTCTGGTGGGCTTTGCCGGGCCCCGGGTGATAGAGCAGACCGTCCGGGAAAAATTGCCTGAAGGTTTTCAGCGCAGTGAGTTTCTGCTGGATCATGGTGCCATTGATATGATTATTCCGCGTAATGAACTGCGCTCCCGGCTGTCGCGGATGCTGGCCCAGCTGCAGGGCCTGCCGGCTCCGGCCTGGCCACCGGTCCTGGCGGCGGTAGTGTCCGCAGAGCATGGAGTAGCCGGGCAGGTGGAATAGTATGGCCCGTGATCTGGCCAGCTGGCTGGCCTATCTGGAGCAGCTGCATCCGGTCGCCATCGAGCTGGGTCTGGAGCGGGTGCGGACGGTTTTCCAGCGACTGGCCATGGAGCGGGTTGCACCCCGGGTGGTCACGGTAACCGGCACCAATGGCAAGGGGTCGACCTGTGCCTTCCTGGCCAGCCTGCTGGCCGGGCAGGGCCTGAAGGTTGGTGTTTACGCATCGCCGCATCTGCGCCATTACCGGGAGCGGGTGCAGATCAATGGCCAGCCGGTCACGGATGCGCAGCTCTGTAGCGCCTTTGCCCGGGTAGAGGCCGCCCGGGGTGATGTTTCACTGACCTATTTTGAAATGGGCACTCTGGCCGCTTTCTGGCTGTTCCATGCGGCCGGGCTGGATGGGGTGGTGCTGGAGGTCGGACTGGGTGGCCGGCTGGATGCGGTCAATCTGCTGGATGCTGATCTGGCCATCGTGACCAGTATTGGGCTGGACCATGCCGAATGGCTGGGTACGACCCGGGAGCAGGTGGCCTTTGAAAAAGCCGGCATTTTCCGGCCGGGCCGGCCAGTGGTTTGTGGCGATCCGGAACCGCCAGAGGTCATGGTTCGTCAGGCCGCAGCCCTGGGTGCACCCTTGTGGATCAGGGGACAGGATTTTGGCCTGCAGCCGGACGGTGAGGGCTGGTGCTGGTGGGGGCGCAGCCAGGAGGGACAGTCCGTGCGTTTTGCCGGATTGCCTGCACTGAGTCTGCCCCCGGAAAATGCCGCCGTGGCACTACAGGCCATGCTGCTGCTGCAGCCAGATCTGCAGGCTCCAGGGTCAGCCCTACAGGCCGCCTGCCTGCCAGGCCGGCTGGACCGCCGTTGGCTGCGCCGGCCGGATGGCCAGTTGCTGCCCATGCTGCTGGATGTAGGCCACAATTCCCATGCTGCCACCTGGCTGGCCGGGCAGTTGCAGCGCCAGCCGCCGGCTGGCCGGCGCTGGGCCGTGTTTGGCCTGCTGGCGGACAAGGATCTGGCCGGGGTACTGGAGCCGCTGCTGCCTCAGGTGGATGAGTGGCTGGCTGTTACCCTGCCTACGCCCCGGGCCAGACCCGCCCTGGAACTGGCCCGGACCCTTCAGGCCTGCCAGAAGCCGGTAGAGGTCCAGTCCTCCGTGGCGGCTGCTCTGGATCTGTTATTGCAACGGGCCGCACCGGATGATGAGATCCTGGTGCTGGGATCATTTTACTGTGTGGCCGAAGGGCTGGACTGGCTGGAGCGTTTTCCGGAGGAGGGAGGGCATTATGTGGCTGGATAGGCAGCTCAGGCAGCGGATTGTCGGAGCCATTGTGCTGGGTTCCCTGGTGGTGGTTTTTCTTCCCATGCTGTTCAGTCGCCGGGACACACCGCCGCCGGTTCCGGTGCTGGCCGTTGAGGTGCCCCCCCGCCCGCAGGTGCCGGCCATGCCGAATACGGATCTGCAGCCGGTGGCACCGTCTGGTCCGGAGGTTGCGCCGGAGCCGGTAGCTGCCAGCGCCAGCCTGGCACCCGCCACAAGCCGGCCTGCCCAGGCTTCAGCACCGGCCCCGGCCAGCCGTCTGGATGCCAGCAACCTGCCGGTCAGCTGGTCAGTGCAGCTGGCCAGCCTGTCCAGCCGGACCAATGCCGAGGCTCTGGTGCAAAAATTGCGCAGCCAGAGCTATAACGCTTATGTACGGACTTTTGACGGCATGAACCGGGTGTTCGTCGGGCCGCTGATCGAGCGGGACGAGGCTGACCGGCTGCGTGACCAGCTGCAGCGCCAGCAGGGGCTGAACGGCTTTGTGGTGCGTTTCCAGCCGGAGCGGCAGTAGCCCGTGACGGCTTAACCCGGCTGGCCAGGCTCTGCTAGAATCCGCCTTTCTCCGGGATGAGCGAAAGCCATGGCGTTCAACTGGGCCGACTGGGCCATCATCGCAATCATTGCCATCTCCAGCCTGATCAGCCTGAAGCGGGGCTTCGTCCGGGAAGCCCTGTCACTGGCCATCTGGATCGTGGCGGGCATTGTGGCCTGGATGTTCGGTGGCGCCTTTTCCCGTTATCTGGCCGATTACATCAGTACACCCTCCATGCAGGTCATTGCTGCCTGTGCCCTGCTATTTGTGCTGACACTGCTGCTGGGTTCGCTGGCCAGCTTTCTGCTGGGCGAGCTGGTCCGGGTGAGCGGGCTGGCCGGTACTGACCGGGTGCTGGGCATGGTCTTCGGGGCGGCCCGTGGCTGCCTGCTGGTGGTGCTGGTAGTGGGGCTGGCCAGTCTGGCTCCGGTCCAGAATGATTCCTGGTGGCAGGCCTCCCGGCTGGTTCCACCCTTTCTCCGTATTGCGGACTGGTCCAAGACCACCATCCTGGGCATGGTGGGGCAGGCGGATGGCGCTGCCCGCTCCATGCCCGCTCCGGGCTTTCCGGAGTGAATTTCTGCTGTGTAACGTCGGGCTGGCCGCCGGTTCCGGGCCGCTCTGGCAATCTGTAATGTTTTCGAGGGGTTCTCTCGCATGTGTGGCATTGTCGGTATCGTCGGTAAGTCCGGCATCAACCAGGCGTTATATGATGCGCTTACCGTGCTGCAGCACCGGGGTCAGGATGCGGCCGGTATCGTGACCTGCCACGAGGGCCGGCTGTTTCTGCGCAAGGATAACGGTCTGGTCCGGGATGTATTCCAGCAGCGGCACATGCAGCGGCTGGTGGGCGATATGGGCATCGGCCATGTGCGATCTCCCACGGCGGGCAGCGGCAGGTC
>DIDB01000186.1 GCA_002417905.1 Pseudomonadaceae bacterium UBA5811 | reverse complement strand
GTCACATCCATCAGCCGGAACCAGGACAGCTCGGAAAAAATAGTCAGGCCGAACAGAAACAGGGTCACAAACAGCAGGGTACTGCCCTGGACATTGAAAACCGGCTCAGCCAGCCGGCTCAGGCTTTCCCCCAGGGCGCCCCCCGCCGGAATGGAAAAATGCGGCCGGCTGGTTGCAAAATGGATACTGGCCAGTGCCGTCCCGGACAGCAGCAGAAACACCAGCCCGACCAGCCGCCAGGAATACAGCCAGCCACTCCAGCGCCATGGCCGGTAACGCAGGCGGAACAGCTGCCAGGTTTTCAGGCTCAGCAGCAGCGGAAACAGATAAGCCATGTAGCCCAGCGCCACAAACAGCACATCCGCCAGCCAGGCACCCGCCTGCCCGGCCAGGTTATGGATCTGCCCCACCCGGCCAGCCGTATGGGTCCAGCCCGGATCGGCCGGATCATAAGAAAGCAGGGCCATCCACAAGTAGATGCACAGGGCTGCCAGCACGATCAGGGCACCTTCTTTCAGCCGCTGCTGCACGTGCTTTTGCCAGTCAGCGATGCCCAAGGGGGCCACATTGCCAGAAGAGTTCTTCAAAACACTTGCTTCCTGCGTCTTTGACGCTTCAAGTCTGCCGTCTGGAGCCAGCCATTGTAAGGCTTTGCCGGTTTTACGTCAGGCCGGCTCCCTGGCGTTGGGGGTTTGACCGGCTTCGGTGTAGCATACCCGGCCTGCCTGGCAAATGCCCTGCCCTGCTGCAGCGGCCTGTTTATGGCAACTGGTTTATCAAGGGATAAAGAGTGACGACATGAGTGAAGTCAAACATTCCCGGCTGGTCATCCTCGGTTCAGGACCCGCCGGCTATACCGCTGCCGTCTATGCCGCCCGGGCCAATCTCAGACCGGTTATCATTACGGGTATCCAGCCCGGTGGCCAGCTGACAACCACCACCGAAATTGACAACTGGCCGGGTGATCCCGAAGGCCTGACCGGTCCGGCACTGATGGCGCGGATGCAGGTTCATGCAGAACGCTTTGATACAGAAATCATTCACGACCACATCCACACCGCCCGGCTGCAACAGCGGCCGTTTGTCCTGGAGGGTGACAGCGGTACCTACAGCTGTGATGCCCTGATTATTGCCACAGGGGCCTCTGCCCAGTACCTGGGCCTGCCTTCCGAGGAGCAGTTTGCCGGACGCGGTGTTTCGGCCTGTGCGACCTGTGATGGCTTCTTCTATCGCAACCAGGTCGTGGCGGTAGTCGGTGGTGGCAATACCGCCGTTGAAGAAGCCCTGTATCTGGCCAACATCGCCAAAGAAGTCCATCTGGTCCACCGCCGGGACCGGCTGCGCGCCGAAAAAATCCTGCAGGACCGCCTGCTGGAGCGGGCGGCCAACGGCAATATCCGCCTGCACTGGAATCAGACTCTGGATGAAATCCTGGGCGACCAGAGCGGGGTGACCGGTATCCGTCTGAAAAACACACTGGACAGCACTGAGCAGGTCCTGCCCCTGACGGGAGTTTTTATCGCCATTGGCCACAAGCCCAACAGTGAGCTCTTTCAGGACCAGCTGGACCTGCACAACGGCTATATCCGGATCCAAGGCGGCAGCGAAGGCAATGCCACCCAAACCAGCATTTCGGGTGTCTTTGCCGCTGGAGATATCGCGGACCATATCTACCGCCAGGCCATCACCTCAGCCGGAGCAGGCTGCATGGCAGCCCTGGATGCCGAGCGCTACCTCGATAACCTGGCCGGAAACTGAGTCCCGTGCTGAGCTGGCTGGCCCGGGACAACCTGGACTTCCCCCCTCTGGAGCAGGCCCTGGCTGAACCCAACGGTCTGCTGGCAGCAGGAGGTGACTTGTCCCCCGGGCGGCTGATAGCCGCTTACCGGCACGGCTGCTTTCCTTGGTATCAGGAGGGCCAGCCCCTGCTCTGGTGGTCCCCTGATCCCCGCATGGTTCTGTTCCCGGGCGAACTGCATGTTTCCAGAAGTCTGGGCAAGCGTATTCGCAGCGGTCTCTATCAGGTGACGTTCGACCGGGCTTTTACGGAAGTAATCCGCCAGTGTGCCGCACCCCGCCGCGATGCGGAGGGCACCTGGATTACACTGGACATGCAACAGGCTTACCTGAACCTGCATCAGCTGGGTATTGCCCATTCGGTTGAGGTCTGGCAGCAGGAACAGCTGGTGGGGGGGCTGTACGGGCTGGCCCTTGGCCGGCTGTTTTTCGGTGAATCCATGTTCAGCAGGGCAACCGATGCGTCCAAAACCGGCTTTGTTTACCTGGTGGAGCAGTTGCGGACCCGGGGATTCAGTCTGGTGGACTGCCAGATGCACACCCGGCATCTGGCCAGCCTGGGAGCCCGGACCATTCCGCGCCACCAGTTCAAAGCCGCACTCAAGAAAGGACTTGGCCTGGACACGGAAAGTTGCTGGGCAGCAGACGCCCCGCCCTGACCTGACTTAAACTGCCGGAAAAGGCCTGGAGGGTTAACCCTTGACTTCAGCACTGGCCCGCCTCAAATTTTATGCAACACAGCCCCATGAGTGCAGCTACTTGCC
>DIDB01000103.1 GCA_002417905.1 Pseudomonadaceae bacterium UBA5811 | reverse complement strand
GGACAGGGGGGGCTGAACAGCCGCCGGGCATCCAGCAGTCCATCCAGCAGCAGCGGATAGCGGACAATCTGCTCGGTGACCCACTGGCTGGCCGCAAACAGCTGCAGCAGCCGCTCCAGGGCCGGACGGTTTTCCAGCAGCAGCACGACATAGTGGGAGCGCCGGGCAATGGCCTCCACCAGGGCCAGCGCCCGCACCAGCAGGGTATCCGGCTCTGGCTGGCGGGCCACGGCCTCCAGCAGGCAGGGCATCAGGTCATCCAGCCGCTCGCGGCCCAGTGCCTGCATGGCGCGGAACGGGGCACTTTCCCGCAAATCCACCAGATGCTGCCAGGCCACCTCCGGCTGCCGGAAACCGGCCTGCTGCAAAAAGGCCAGCGCCGCTCTTTCCTGCTGGCTGAGCCAGAGGGTGCGCCAGTCAGACAGCCCGGCCTCGGCCCAGTTGACCGGCGGCCGGGCGATCAGCTGGTGGAAATGTCCGGCAATGCACTGCCGCCAGCCCTCCAGCCGCGCGCTGAAACTGTCCCAGCAGGTAAAGCCCATCATCACCGCCACCCGCAGCCGGTTCAGCTCATCCCGGGGCAGGCTGTGGGTCTGCTGGTCATCAATCGTTTGCAGGGCATGCTCGACATAACGCAGGAAGCTGTAGCCCTCCACCAGCCCGGCCACCACATCTGGCGCCAGATAGCCACGCTGCTCCAGCAGGGCCAGCACCGCCAGCAGCGAGCGCTGCTGCAGGCCATTATCCTGGCCGCCATAGATCAGCTGGAACACCTGGGCGATAAACTCCACTTCGCGGATTCCACCATTGCCCAGCTTGATGTTTTCCTCCATGCCCTTGCGCCGGACATCCTCCCCGATCATCCGTTTCATGTCCCGCAACGGCCCGACCGAGGAGAAGTCCAGTCCCTGGCGGTAGACAAAAGGTCGCAAAAAAGCTTGTAGTACTACTTCATCCTGCGGGTCCGCACAGATCACCCGCGCCTTGATCATGGCGTAACGCTCCCAGTCCCGGCCATGCTCCTGGAGATAGCGCTCCAGGGCGGCAAAGGTTGACACCAGCGGCCCGTCGCTGCCAAAAGGCCGCAGGCGCATATCCACCCGGAACACGAAACCGTCGGCAGTCACCCGGTCCAGAGCCTCGATCAGCTGCTGGCCCAGCCGGGTGAAAAAGCTCTGGTTATCCAGCTGGCGCGGCCCGCCCCGGGTTTCTCCCGGGGCTGCAAAGGCAAAGATCAGATCCACATCAGAAGACAGGTTCAGCTCCCGGCCACCCAGCTTGCCCATGCCAATGACCAGCAGTTGCAGGGGCCGTCCGTCCGGGTCCGTCGGGGTGCCATACTGCTGGCACAGCCGCCCGTGCAGCCAGGCACAGGCTTCACGGATACAGGCATCGGCCAGTGCCGAAAGATCCCGGCAGGTCTCGGTCAGGGCCGCCAGCCGGTTGATATCCCGCCAGATGATCCGCACCTGGCAGGCGTTGCGGAAGCGGCGTAGCACCTGCATCAGACCCGCCATGTCCGTACAGCCGGCCAGCCGCTGGCGCAGCTGTCCGGCCAGTTCGCCATCGGCCAGTGGCCGCTCCAGAACGCCCTGGCGCAGCATTTCCGGCAGCATGCCCGGACAGCGGCTAAGCTGGAACCAGGCAAAATCACTGCAGGCGCAGACCCGGGCCAGCGCCTGGCGCTGCCGGTCGCTGACCACCTGCCCGGAAGCCAGCAGCGGGTCAAGAATGGCCCCGGCCCGCCGGGCGGCAGGTAACAGGGCGTCGGGCAGATCAGGCACACGGGGTAAGGACACAGACATTCTCCGGAACTTTTTCGGCATTCAGAAGCAGCAGATTGCGCAGACTGGGGGGCAGACCGGAAGTTCTGCCAAAGATTTCCGGCCACCCCCAAAAGCAGGACAGGGGGGGCTGAACAGCCTCCTGTTTTGTAGTAAAACTACATAACGCGCCGGCCACCCGCCGGCACCCACCAAAAACATAAACGCCGGCCCACAAAGCCGGGCGAACTCAGGCAACCGATTCTGGAAGCCTTGATGCCCTGGAGCAAGCCATGCAAGACCTTGATCCCGTCGAAACCCAGGAATGGCTGGACGCCCTTGAGTCTGTCATTGACCACGAAGGCGAGGAACGTGTCCATTACCTGCTGACCCGGATGAGTGAACTGGCGACCCGCAGCGGTACACCCCTGCCCTACGCGATCACCACGCCGTACCGCAACTCCATCCCGGTCACCCATGAAGCCCGGATGCCCGGCGACCTGTTCATGGAGCGGCGCATCCGCTCGCTGGTCCGCTGGAATGCGCTGGCCATGGTCATGCGGACCAACAAGAAGGACGCCAGCCTGGGCGGGCATATTTCCAGCTTCGCCTCCAGCGCTACCCTGTACGACATCGGCTTCAACTACTTCTTCCAGGCCCCCACCGAGGAGCACGGCGGTGACCTGGTCTTCTTCCAGGGCCATGCCGCCCCCGGCATCTATGCCCGGGCCTTCCTGGAAGGCCGGATCAGCGAAGACCAGATGACCAACTTCCGCCGGGAGGTGGATGGCCATGGCCTGCCTTCCTATCCGCACCCCTGGCTGATGCCGGACTTCTGGCAGTTCCCCACGGTCTCCATGGGGCTTGGCCCGATCCAGGCCATCTACCAGGCCCGCTTCATGAAATACCTGGAACACCGTGGCCTGATTCCGCCAGGCAAGCAGAAAGTCTGGTGTTTCATGGGCGATGGCGAGTCCGACGAGCCGGAATCCCTCGGTGCCATCGCGCTGGCCGGCCGCGAAAACCTCGACAACCTGATCTTTGTCATCAACTGCAACCTGCAGCGCCTGGATGGCCCGGTGCGCGGCAACGGCAAGATCATCCAGGAGCTGGAAGGCGTATTCCGCGGTGCCGACTGGAACGTAATCAAGGTGATCTGGGGCCGGCTGTGGGATCCGCTGTTTGCCAAGGATCACGATGGCCTGCTGCAGGCCCGGATGGACGAGGTGGTAGACGGCGATTACCAGAACTACAAGGCCAAGGACGGCGCATTCGTCCGCGAGCACTTTTTCGGCGCCCGGCCAGAACTGCTTGAGCTGGTCAAGGACCTGTCCGACGAGGAGGTCTGGAAGCTCAACCGGGGCGGCCACGACCCGTTCAAGGTCTATGCGGCCTACCACAAGGCAGTTAACGACAATGGCGGCCGGCCCACAGTCATTCTGGCCAAGACCATCAAGGGCTACGGCACCGGCTCGGGTGAGGCGCAAAACATCGCCCACAACGTGAAAAAGGTCGATACCGCCAGCCTGAAAAAATTCCGCGACCGCTTCGACATTCCGCTGCGTGACGAGGAGCTGGAAACCCTGCCCTTCTACCGGCCGGCCCCTGACAGCGCGGAAATGAAATACCTGCAGGAGCGGCGCAAGGCACTGGGGGGCTACATGCCACAGCGCCGGCAGAAAACCGCCATCCAGGTTCCCACTCCGCCACTGGAAACCCTCAAGGCCATCCTGGATGGTTCCGAAGGCCGGGAAGTGTCCACCACCATGACCTTCGTGCGCATCCTTGCCCATCTGGTCAAGGAAAAGGAACTGGGCCAGCGGATTGTCCCGATCATCCCTGACGAGGCCCGCACTTTTGGCATGGAGGGCATGTTCCGCCAGCTGGGCATCTACTCGGCCAGCGGCCAGCTGTACGAGCCGGTGGACAAGGATCAGGTGATGTTCTACCGCGAGGACAAGAAAGGCCAGATCCTCGAAGAAGGCATCAACGAAGCCGGGGCCATGTCCAGCTGGATTGCGGCCGCCACCGCCTACAGCACCCACAACCAGCCGATGCTGCCCTTCTATGTGTTCTACTCCATGTTCGGCTTCCAGCGGGTGGGTGACCTGGCCTGGGCGGCCGGTGACAGCCGGGCCCGGGGCTTTCTGATCGGCGGCACGGCCGGGCGGACCTCCCTGAACGGCGAAGGCCTGCAGCACGAGGATGGTCACAGCCATATCCTGGCCTCCACCATCCCCAACTGCCGCACCTATGATCCGACCTACGGCTATGAGCTGGCCGTGATCATCCGCGAAGGCATCCGCCAGATGGTCGAGGAGCAGCAGGACATCTATTACTACATCACCGTGATGAACGAAGCCTATGCCCAGCCGGCCATGCCGGCCGGCGTCGAGGAAGGCATCATCCGCGGCATGTACCTGCTGGAAGAAGACCGGCGCGACGCTGCCCATCACGTCCAGCTGCTCGGCTGTGGCACCATCTTGCGTGAAGTGCGCGAAGCGGCTGCCATTCTCCGCGAGGACTACGGGATCGCTGCCCATGTCTGGAGCGTGCCAAGCTTTAACGAACTGCGCCGGGACGGGCTGGCCGTCGAACGCTGGAACCGGCTGCATCCCTCCGAAAAACCGCGCCAGAGTTATGTCGAACAGTGCCTGAAAGACCAGCAGGGTCCGGTGGTAGCGTCCACGGACTACATGAAGCTGCTGGCCGAACAGATCCGCCAATGGATTCCGGGCCGTGAATACAAGGTACTGGGTACG
>DIDB01000168.1 GCA_002417905.1 Pseudomonadaceae bacterium UBA5811 | reverse complement strand
CGGGTGGGGCTATCCCTACTCCTCGGTCTAGTTGAAACAGCAGGGGGTAGTCGGCAGGGGGCAGCATCACGACAGCCCACCGATTACAGAAGGAATGCCCGATTGACGCTGATTTACGGACATCGGGGAGCCCGTGGCGAGGCCCCGGAAAATACCCTGGCCAGCTTCCGCCAGTGCCTGCAGCAGGGGGTTCGCCGCTGTGAGCTGGACCTGCACCTGTCCCGGGATGGCGAACTGGTGGTAATCCATGATCCGACCCTGAAACGCACCACCGGCCAGCGCGGCCGGGTGGCCCAGTGGACCGCGGCTGAACTGGCCCGGCTGGATGCCCGGCGCGCCGGGCCGGACTGGAAACAGCCCTGCCCGGTGCCCCGGCTGGCAGAACTGTTTGAACAGTGCGACTTCGAGCACTGGCAGCTGGAAGTCAAAAGTGCCTCCCGGGAACGGGCGGCCCGCACCGTACAGGCCATCGGAACGCTGGCCCGCCAGTACCGGCTGCAGGAGCGGATTACCGTAACCTCCAGCTCCCGGGAGGTGCTGCGCGCCCTGAACCGGCTGGAGCCGGCGCTATCCCGGGGCCTGGTGGCCGAATATGCCTGGCTGGACCCGATCCGGGTGGCCCGGCATTACGGCTGTGACTATCTGGTCCTGAACTGGACGCTCTGTACCCCGCAGCGGCTGGCCAGCGCCCGGCAGCAGGGGCTGCAGGTTTCAGTCTGGACGGTCAATGAGCCGGCCCTGATGCGCCGGCTGGCCGGGATGGGCGTGGACAGCCTGATTACTGACTTTCCCGGACTGGCCGCAATGACCCTCGGCCAATAAAAAACCAGCTCCGCAGAGCTGGTTTTGGGTCACGCCTGATCAGAAACTTTCCCGGTTTGGCCAGCGCCAGCGGGCCGAATCGGTGAAGTCCTGCTCCGCACCCGGCTCAGGCCACCGGGCGGAGCCGCTCAAAAAAGCCGGTTCAGTCCATCAAAGGCAGCCACCCGGTAGGCTTCGGCCATGGTCGGGTAATTGAAGGTGGTGTTGACAAAGTACTTGAGGGTATTGCCTTCACCCGGCTGGTTCATGATGGCCTGGCCAATATGCACGATTTCCGAAGCCTGGTAGCCGAAGCAGTGCACCCCGAGAATCGCCAGGGTTTCCCGGTGGAACAGGATTTTCAGCATGCCCACTTCTTCGCCGGCAATCTGGGCCCTGGCCATGCCCTTGAAGAAGGCCTTGCCCACTTCATAGGGAATTTTGGCCTCGGTCAGCTCACGCTCGTTTTTACCGATGGAGCTGATTTCCGGAATGGTGTAAATCCCGGTGGGCACATCATCAATAAAGCGCCAGCTGTCGTTTTCCACGATGCTGCCCGCCGCCGAACGGCCCTGGTCATAGGCCGCGCTGGCCAGTGATGGCCAGCCGATCACGTCACCGGCCGCAAAGATATTGGAGACTTCAGTGCGGTACTGCTGGTCCACATGGATCTGGCCCCGGCTGTTGGCCGTCAGGCCGACATTTTCCAGCTTGAGGCTGTCCGTGTTGCCGGTCCGGCCATTACACCAGAGGAAAGCATCTGCCTTGATCTTCTTGCCGGATTTCAGGTGCAGGATCACCCCGTTGTTGATGCCCTCAACCCGCTCGTAATCTTCGTTATGGCGGATCAGTACATTGTTGTAGCGCAGGTGATAGCTCAGGGCGTCGGAGATTTCGTCGTCCAGGAAGCTGAGCAGCTGGTCGCGGGTGTCGATCAGGTCAACCAGCACACCCAGTCCACTGAAGATCGAAGCGTATTCGCAACCGATAACCCCGGCTCCGTAAATGATCAGCCGGCGCGGGGTGTGGCCCAGGTTCAGGATGGTGTCGCTGTCGTAAATGCGCAGGTGGTTGAAGTCGATGTCCGCCGGGCGGTAAGGACGTGAGCCGGTCGCAATGACGACCTGTTTGGCCGTCAGGGTTTCCACCACACCATTGTGGGCAACCACCTCGATGGTGCCCTCATCCACAAAGCTGCCGGTACCGTAGAAAATATCGATCCGGTTGCGGGCATAGTAGCTGGTGCGGGACGTCACCTGCTTGCCGATCACCAGTCCGGCGCTTTTCAGTACATCCGGAAAGGAGAACCAGCGCGGCTCGCCAATCTGGCGGAACAGCGGGTTGTTGTTGTACTGCATGATCTGCCGCACGGAATGGCGCAGCGCCTTGGAAGGAATGGTTCCGAGGTGGGTACAGCCGCCACCGATCTGGCTGTAGTTTTCCACCACAGCAATCTTGCGGCCCGCCTTGGCGGCGTTCATCGCCGCACCCTCACCAGCCGGACCCGAGCCCAGAATCACTACGTCATAGTTGTAGACAGCCATAATCACTCCTTAACGCAGCCGGCCCGCCAGGGCCGGTTCCTGCGGTTGACGAATCCATCGGGGACCAGACGGATCAGCGGTCTCCAGATTGTCCGGCATGATGCCAGCAAACCCCGGAGAGGGCTGTTGGCAAAAAGTCTGGACCGGCCACCGCTGCCGCTGGGGTATTCAGGCATCGCCAGAGCGCCTGCGGTTCCGCCGGCGCTCTGGCGATGCCTGAATTTTGCTGCAGGGACTTTTTATTGTCAGGGCCCGCAAGGCAGCCCGCCCGTTCATGGCCGGGCTCCGCTGGCAAACCGCTGGTCAAAGACTCCGGTTTTCCGGGTTACAAAACCCTGGCCATCATGGATCACAAACAGCGCGGCCAGCTGCTGCCGCCGGGCAAAGGCCAGCCCCTGCTCTGGCCCCATCACCATCAGCGCGGTGGACAGGCCATCAGCCTGCAGGGCCGAGGGCACAATGACCGTCACGGCGGCCAGCCGGTGTGTGACCGGCCGGCCCGTGCGCGGATCAAGGGTATGGGAATCACGCTGGCCATCCCGTTCAAAATAGTTGCGGTAATCACCGGAGGTCGAGGTGGACCAGCCGTCCAGGGCGACAATTTCCTGGGGCACCCGCTGGTTCTCCAGCGGTGCCTCAATGGCCACCCGCCAGGATGAGCCATCCGGCTTCCGGCCCTGGGCGCGCAGTTCGCCAGTAATTTCTACCAGATGGCTGGCCGCGCCCAGTTCGGCCAGACGGGCTGCCACCAGGTCCACGGCATAACCCGCCGCAATACTGTTGAAATCCACCTGGACATCCACATCCTTGCACAGCTGCCCGCCTTCGATCCGCAGATGCTGGTAGCCGGTTCTGGCCCGAGCCACCGCGATCTGTGCGGCATCCGGCGGCTGCGCCACCCGCCCTGCCGGGCCGAAGCCCCAGACATCCAGCAGGGACTTCACCGTCAGGTCCAGCGCGCCCCCGGTCCGGGCAGACAGCCCGGCACCAGCCGCGACCAGATAACGTACATCCTCCGGCATCTCTGCACACTGCCCGGCAGGCAGCTGGTTAAAGCGGGTAATCGCCGAATCCGGCCGGTAGGTGGACAGGTTACGGTCCAGCCGGGCCAGAATGGCCTCTGTCTCCTGCTTCAGCCGGGCAGCCCCGGCGGTTCCGGCCGTGCGCACGTACTTGATGGTATAGAGACTGCCCATGGTTGGCCCGGTAAATTCCTCGATGCGCTCGTGCGGTGAACAGGCCACCAGCAACAGGGGCAACAGCAGGCAAACCTGCCAGACCGGATGGCGGTGGCGGCCAAGGTTTTGATGGATGTCACGCATGGTGCAGTCAGCAACCTCCACGAAATGTTCCGATTATAGAAGCCATTCCGGAAACCGGGCCACCCGGTGACGGATTCTTCGTCCTGCCCCGCAACAATAACTGCAGCGCATAAAAAACCCGCTACAGGAGCGGGTTTTTGATACGCAGGGCCACCGGCCGGTCAGCGCGGAAACTGGGGCGGATTGACACCGGCCATATCTTCCATCACCCGGACCACCTGGTGGCTGTAACCGAACTCGTTGTCATACCAGACATAGAGCACCACCCGGTTTTCATTGCAGATGGTGGCCTCGGCATCGACCACACCGGCATGGCGGGAACCCACAAAGTCAGTGGACACCACTTCCGAAGAGCTGACGTAGTCGATCTGCTTCTGCAGGTCAGAGTACATGGACATCTGGCGCAGGTACTCGTTGAGCTCCTCGCGGCTGGTCGTCTTTTCCAGTGTCAGGTTCAGGATGGCCATGGATACATCCGGCGTGGGCACCCGGATGGCGTTGCCGGTCAGTTTGCCTTTCAGTACCGGCAGGGCCTTGGCGGCTGCAGTAGCGGCACCGGTTTCGGTAATGACCATGTTCAGCGGCGCACTACGGCCCCGGCGGCTGCCCTTGTGAAAATTGTCGATCAGATTCTGGTCGTTGGTGTAGGAATGCACGGTTTCCACATGGCCATGCACGATGCCGAAACGGTCATAAACCGCTTTCAGGACCGGCACGATGGCGTTGGTGGTGCAGGAGGCCGCGCTGATGATCGGGTCATCTGCCGCGATATCGGTATGGTTGATGCCATGCACGATATTTTTCAGGGCGCCCTTGCCCGGTGCAGTGAGGATGACCCGGCTCACACCCGGACATTTCAGGTGCTGGCCCAGCCCTTCGGCATCCCGCCATTTACCGGTGTTATCCACCAGCAGCGCATTGCTGATGCCATATCGGGTGTAGTCCACCGAGGCCGGATCACTGGAATAGATCACCTGGATCAGGTTGCCATTAGCCGTCAGGGTGCTGTTTTCCTCATCCACCGTGATGGTGCCGTTGAACGGCCCATGCACCGAATCCCGGCGCAGCAGGCTGGCCCGCTTGGCCAGATCATCCGCCGAGCTTTTGCGCACCACGATGGCCCGCAGGCGCAGGCCGTCGCCGCCACCGGTTTTCTCGATCAGGATCCGCGCCACCAGCCGGCCAATCCGGCCAAAGCCGTAGAGGATCACATCGGTACCCTGACGGGCACCGGCATTGCGCCGGCCGGCAACCTCGGCCAGTTCGTCGCGGACAAACTGCTCAAGGCCACGGCCATTGCCTTCTGCCCGGTACTTGCTGGCCAGCTTGCCCAGGTCCACGGAGGCCGGACCCAGCGCCAGCTCGCTCATGGTCTTGAGCATCTGGAACGAATCATGGGCCGCCAGCTCTTCCTGGGCCTGCATCCGGTGCCGGGCAAAGCGGTGGGCCTTGATGATCTCGATCACCGAACGGTTGACCAGACCACGTCCATAAATCGAAGTCACCACGTTGTTGTTGCGGTACAACTGGCCGATCAGCGGGATCATCGCTTCGGTCAATGCCTCACGGTCAACCCACTCGCCAAGACACTGGTCAGTCTTCTGATTCATGGACAATTCCTTCCAAACTTCAAAAACACAAATAATGTAGGGCTCTTTTCAGGCGGGCGACATTATGCCTGGAGCACAAAGGGCCAAGCAAATCAGCTGCGACGCCCCGCCCTGACAGCCCGCCACCCGGGCCGTTACAATGCGGGCCGCCAATTTCCTGCCTGGAGCTGCCCCGCCCCGTGTCCGTACTGCATCTTCCCCCCCTGCCAGCCGCTGGTGGCCGGCAGCACTGGAGCAACCTTTCCGGTGCCAGCCTGAGCCTGGCCATTGCCGAAGCCGCCCGCCGTGCCAGCAGCCTGACCCTGGTACTGACGCCGGACAGCCAGAGTGCCGAGCGGCTGGAGGACGAACTGGCCTTTTTTGCCCCGCAACTGCCCGTCCTGCAGTTCCCGGACCGGGAAACCCTGCCCTATGACCTGTTTTCCCCCCATCAGGACATCAGCTCGCAGCGGATTGCCACCCTCTGCCGGCTGCCGGAACTGGACCGGGGCGTGCTGGTGGTGCCGCTCAGTACCGCCCTGCACCGGCTGGCCCCGCCCGGTTTCCTGCTGGGCTCCAGCCTGATGCTGGATACCGGCCAGAAACTGGATGCCGCTGCACTGCGGAGCCGGCTGGAAGCCGCCGGCTACCGTTGTGCGGAAACCGTCTACGAGCATGGCGAATTCGCCATCCGGGGCGCCCTGATCGACCTGTTCCCCATGGGCAGCGACCAGCCTTTCCGCATCGACCTGTTCGACGATGACATCGAAAGCCTGCGGACCTTCGACCCGGAAACCCAGCGCTCCACCAGAACAGTGGAGCAGATCCGCCTGCTGCCCGCCCGGGAATTCCCGCTGCACAAGGATGCCATCAGCGCCTTCCGCAACCGCTTCCGCGAACACTTTGACGTGGACTTCCGCCGCTGCCCGGTCTATCAGGACCTGTCCAGCGGCATTACGCCCGCCGGTATCGAATACTACCTGCCCCTGTTCTTTGACCAGGTGGCCACCCTGTTTGACTATCTGCCCGGCAACACCCAGGTGTTTTCCCTGCCCGGCATCGAACAGGCCGCCGAAACGTTCTGGACAGACGTGCGCAGCCGCTACGAGGAGCGGCGCCATGACCCGGAGCGGCCACTGCTGCCACCAGCCGAACTGTTCCTGCCCGTGGAGGACTGCTTTGCCCGGCTGAAACGCTGGCCCCGGGTGATTGCCGATCCCGCCAGCGCCGGCCCTGGCCAGGAGTGCTTTCCCTGCCAGAGCATGCCGGCGCTGGCCATCGACGCCCGGGCCAGCGAACCGCTGGGGGCCCTGCGCCATTATCTGGAGCACTTCCCCGGCCGGGTCCTGTTTACCGCCGAGTCAGCGGGTCGCCGGGAGGTGCTGCTGGAACTGCTGGGCCGCCTGAAAATCAGGCCACAGGCCTTCGACAGCTGGCCGGACTTTCTGGCCGGCGGGCAGCGGCTGGGCATCAGCATTGCCGGCCTGCAGGAAGGCCTGCAGCTGGACAGCCTGGCCGTCGTGGCCGAGAGCCAGCTGTTCGGCCAGCGGGTCATGCAGCGACGCCGCCGGGAACAAAACCGGGACAACGGCGAAAACGTCATCCGCAACCTGATCGAACTGCACGAAGGTGTCCCCGTGGTACAC
>DIDB01000048.1 GCA_002417905.1 Pseudomonadaceae bacterium UBA5811 | reverse complement strand
CAGATCAGCATCCCGGTGCTGGCAGACTCCAGGCCCACGGCGGTCAACCTGTTCTGGGCCCTGAACCGGATGCGCGAGCGGCTGGAGCGGCTGCGTCCGGGCGAAGACCCGCTGGTTGCGCTGGAGGCCGAAGCCCTGTCCATCCATGCTACAGACCGTGAGGCTAACCTCACCATGGCCCAGTTTGGCGCCGAGCTGCTGCGCCGTTACCGGGCGGGTCCCCAGCAGCTGCTGACCCATTGCAATACCGGCGCACTGGCTACTGGCGGTTTTGGTACCGCGCTGGGAGTCATCCGGGCGGCCTGTCTGGATGGGCTGGTGGAGAGGGTGCATGTGGACGAGACCCGGCCCTGGCTGCAGGGCTCGCGGCTGACCGCCTGGGAGCTGGCCCTGGAGAATGTGCCCGTCAGCCTGAATGTGGATTCGGCGGCGGCCCATCTGATGAAAACCCGGCCGGTGACCTGGGTCATTGTCGGGGCTGACCGCATCACGGCCAATGGGGATGTGGCCAACAAGATTGGCACCTACCAGCTGGCCGTGACGGCCATGCACCATGGTGTGCGCTTTATGGTAGTGGCGCCCAGTTCAACGGTGGATATGAGTCTGGCCAGCGGAGACGATATTCCCATCGAGGAGCGGGCGGGCAGCGAGCTGCTGGAGTTCCGGGGCCAGCCATTCGCTGCCGGGGTGCCGACCTTCAATCCGGTGTTTGATGTCACGCCGGCGGATCTGGTGGATGCCATTGTTACGGAAAAAGGCATTGTGGAGCGTCCCAATGCGGACAAGCTGGCGGAGCTGATGTGCCGCCGCCGCCTGCACTGATCCATCAGCCTGTGGCCGTGTTTGCGCGGTGCGGCGCAGGTGGTTCTGTCCGGCGTTGTGTTACCATCCCGGGTTTGTTGCAATCTTCCGACTACTAAGGAATCAGGCATTCATGGGCGAGCTGGCCAAAGAAATTCTCCCGGTCAATATCGAAGATGAGCTGAAGCAGTCATACCTCGACTATGCCATGAGTGTGATCGTTGGACGGGCGCTGCCGGATGTGCGGGATGGTCTCAAGCCGGTGCATCGCCGGGTGCTGTATGCCATGAGCGAGCTGGGCAATGACTGGAACCGGCCCTTCCTGAAGTCAGCCCGGGTGGTGGGGGATGTCATCGGTAAATACCACCCGCATGGCGACTCGGCGGTTTATGACACCATCGTCCGGATGGCCCAGCCGTTTTCCCTGCGTTACATGCTGGTCAACGGCCAGGGCAACTTTGGTTCAGTGGATGGCGATCCGGCAGCTGCCATGCGTTACACCGAAGTACGGATGTTCCGGCTGACCCATGAACTGCTGGCCGATCTCGACAGGGAAACGGTGGACTGGGTCGACAATTACGACGGCTCGCTGAAAATTCCGGAGGTGTTGCCCACCCGGCTGCCCAATTTGCTGGTCAATGGTTCCAGCGGGATTGCCGTGGGCATGGCTACCAATATTCCGCCCCACAACCTGGGCGAGGTCATTGAAGGCTGCCTGGCCCTGATCCGCAATCCGGAGCTGGGTGTGGATGAGCTGATGACGTTCATTCCCGGGCCCGACTTTCCGACAGCGGGCATCATCAATGGCCGGGCCGGGATCATCGAGGCCTATCGCACGGGCCGGGGGCGGATCTATATCCGGGCAAAGGCCGAGGTCGAACCGGTTGACCGGGAAAAAGGCGGTCGCCAGCAGCTTGTGATTACCGAGCTGCCCTACCAGCTGAACAAGGCCCGGCTGATCGAAAAAATTGCCGAACTGGTCAAGGAAAAGAAAATCGAGGGGATCAGTGAGCTGCGTGACGAGTCCGACAAGGACGGCATGCGGATCGTGATCGAGCTGCGCCGGGGCGAAGTGCCCGAAGTGGTGCTGAACAACCTCTATGCCCAGACCCAGCTGCAGAGCGTGTTTGGCATCAATATGCTGGCGCTGGTCGATGGCCAGCCGCGGACCCTGAATCTCAAGGAGCTGCTGGAGGCCTTTGTCCGCCACCGGCGCGAGGTGGTGACCCGGCGCACGGTTTTCGAGCTGCGCAAGGCCAGGGAGCGGGCCCATATCCTGGAAGGCCAGGCGGTCGCCCTGTCCAATATTGATCCGGTCATTGCCCTGATCCGGGAGTCACCAACCCCGGCCGAGGCCCGGGACCGGCTGATCGCCACGCCCTGGGCATCCGGAGCGGTGATGGACATGGTGGCCCGGGCCGGGGCTGCCAATTGCCGGCCGGACGATCTGGCTGCCGAGTATGGCCTGCGGGAAGGCCAGTACCACCTGTCCCCCGAGCAGGCCCAGGCCATCCTGGAGCTGCGCCTGCACCGCCTGACGGGACTGGAGCACGAGAAGCTGCTGGCCGAGTACCAGGAAATTCTGGAGCTGATCGGCGAGCTGGAGCGGATTCTGGCCAGTCCGGAGCGGTTGCGGGAAGTGATCTGTGAAGAGCTGGAGAAAGTCCGGGCCGACTATGCGGATCCCCGGCGTACCAGCATTGTCACCTCCCAGGTGGACCTGACCCGGGCCGACCTGATTACCGAAGAGGAACGGGTTGTCACCATTTCCCATGGGGGTTATGCCAAGTCACAGCCCCTGTCGGCCTACCAGGCCCAGCGGCGGGGTGGCCGGGGCAAGGCGGCTACCGGTGTGAAAGACGAGGATTATGTCGAGCACCTGGTGGTGGCCAGCAGTCACGCGACCCTGCTGCTGTTTTCCAGCCGGGGCAAGGTGTACTGGTTGCGGACCTTCGAGATTCCAGAGGCTTCGCGTACGGCCCGGGGCCGGCCGCTGGTCAACCTGCTGCCGCTGGAAGAGGGCGAGCGGATTACTGCTGTCCTGCAGATTGATCTGGAAGCCCTGCAGCAGTCAGTAGCCCCGGAAGACGATGCAGCGGACAGTGATGCCCTGGCGGAGACCGGGCCGGCCGAGCCGATGGAGCCGGCTGAGGAGGCCGAGGGGGATACCCCCGAGCTGGTGGCTGAACCGACCGGCAGCTACATTTTTATGGCCACGGCCTCCGGTACGGTGAAGAAAGTGCCACTGATGCAGTTCAGCCGCCCGCGCAAGGCTGGCCTGATTGCCCTGGACCTGGCTGAGGGTGACACCCTGATTGCTGCAGCGATCACTGACGGTGCCCGGGAAGTCATGCTGTTCTCCAGCGCCGGCAAGGTGATCCGCTTCGCCGAGAGCGTGGTGCGTGCCATGAGTCGTAATGCCCGCGGGATGCGTGGCATGAAGCTGGCTGCCGGCCAGCAACTGATTTCCATGTTGATCCCCGAGCCGGGCGCGCAGATTCTCACCGCCTCGGGGCGTGGCTTTGGCAAACGTACCCCGCTGTTCAGGTTCCCGCGCCGCGGGCGTGGTGGCCAGGGGGTGATCGCCATGGTCAGCAACGAGCGCAACGGTCCGCTGGTCGGCGCCATCCAGGTGCAGGAAGGGGAGGAGATCATGCTGATCTCCGACCAGGGCACCCTGGTGCGCACCCGCGTCGACGAGGTATCCCTGCAAAGCCGCAACACCCAGGGCGTCACCCTGATCCGGCTGGCCGAAGGTGAAACCCTGGTGGGGCTGGAGCGGGTTCAGGAGCCTTCGGATGAGGAAGAACCCGCAGTGCTGCCGGACGGGACCGGAACAGGGGAACCCGGTCCGGATGCTGCCGAGGGCGCGTGCGGGGAATAGGAATGTCTGGCCCGGCAGCCCGCCAGGCGGCCGGTTGTTGCTGCAAGAACGGCAGGGGGCAGACGCAGCCCCTGGCCCAATAAACCGAGAGTGATATGAGCATGCGAGCCCATAATTTCTGCGCTGGCCCGGCCGCGCTGCCTGAAGCCGTTCTGCAAAAAGCCCAGGCCGAACTCCTCGACTGGCATGGCAAGGGCCTGTCCGTCATGGAAATGAGCCACCGGGGTGACGACTTCGTGGCTATTGCCAGCAAGGCGGAGCAGGAT
>DIDB01000130.1 GCA_002417905.1 Pseudomonadaceae bacterium UBA5811 | reverse complement strand
TCATCAGGCAGCGGGTGGCCAGAGTCTGTATATCCTGGACCGCCAGACTGTCAGGCGCATGGTGGCCCGCCGGGGCTTTGCAGGCCAGCGCTTCCGGAACGGCTTCGTCACGGTGGACAACCTGCAGGGGCAGATGGGGGTCAAATGCTGAGTGCCAGAACGCCAGCACATCCCGTTGCAGGGTACTGGCCGGGTCAAACTGGTTGACTACCAGCAGCTGGCTGCCCGCCAGCCCCTGCTGGTAAAGCAGGGCATGACAGCCGGCATCGGCCATGGCCACGGCCAGCCGCAGATCGGCCTGAAAGTGGCGGGCAGCCGTTTTTTCGGGCAGGTCAAACAGTAGCCAGTCCACCTGTCCGGCCAGTCCGGACTGGATGGCTTTATCCGGGAATTCGCCGGCAAGGTGACAGGTTTCACCATAGGGCAGCAGGTACAGGCCCTCAAAGATTTCATACAGGGCCGTTTCCCAGGGCTGGCCGGTCGCCCAGCCGGCCGGGTCGGCAAAGGGCAGGTTGAAATGCAGGCGCAGCAGATTGTCCGGGCAGAGATCCACCAGCAGTACCCGTTCGCCCAGCTGGCGCAGGGCATAGCCCAGTGCAGCCAGTAAAGAGGTACAGCCCACCCCGCCGCGCAGTCCCTGCAATACCAGCCGGGTCATGTGGCGGGGCTCTCCGGAGAGGGTTCCGCGCAGGGCTGCCGGGCCAGCTCGGCCAGCAGGGGCCAGCGCTGCAGGGCCTCCTGAAGTTCGGCCTGCAGCGCAATGTCCAGATAACGCAGATGGGGCAGGCCTGTCAGGCTGCGCAACCGGGCAATGTCATCGGTAGGGAGGGAAGAATGCGGGGCTGTCATGCGATCTCCATCTGGCCTAATGGGCCGAGCCGGGGTAGGGCGTCCACTCAGACTGGCCCTCCAGGCGGACATAGGTCACGCCCTGGTAAACGATGACCTGGGCACCGGCGGTTTCCGAAACCATGGGGGTTTCTGGCAGGCCGGCGACCAGGGGTTGCCATTCAGCCGGTGTGCCACTGGCTTCAACGCCGTACAGGCGTGATACCAGTTCTGACAGGGCCAGCAGACTGGTGGGCGCGCTGATATGCAGCGGGCTGTCGTGGGCCTTGCGGATATTGATCAGCCTGACCCCCACCGGCACGTGGGTAATCGAGGGGGTCGGGATTTCCCGCATTCCGGCAATCTGCATCCGGTCGCCATGCAGGGCAGCACCGTGCTCGGGCACGATGACCAGCACGACCCGGCGTCCGCTACGTTCCAGCAGGTCCAGGAACTGGAGCAGATCATCCAGCAGGTTCTGTGCCCGGGTTTTGTAATCCGCGCTGCGGGTACCACCGTCGGCGGTGATGAAGCGGTTGCCATCATGCAGGCTGATGGTGTTGTAGAACAGGGAGGCCCTGGCGGTATCCTGCTTCTGGCGCCGCTGCCACCAGCCCTGCAGGACATCCAGATCCCGGGCCACCGGCGAGCCATCAAAGGCGACCAGCGCCCGGCGGAAATCCGTGTTTTTCAGTACCGGTCTGGGCATGCGCTGGGCCATGACTTCGTCCAGGAATCCATCAAACCGGCCGCTGTGATTCAGCAGCGAGTCCCGGGAAAAGCCCAGCTGGTCCAGATTCTCGAACAGCAGGCATTGTTCCACGGTGGGCTGGTACAGGTCCGCGTGGCTGGGCTGGCCGCAGCTGGCCCGCAGCAGCCGGATCGCAGCCGGGCCACTGTAGGAGGTGGCCGAATTGAACTGGTCAAAAATCAGGTCCATCCGGCCAAATAGCGGATGGTTTTTCAGGCCAGAAATGTCCAGGTCATCCCAGGACATTGAACAGATTTGCAGGACCAGCAGGTCAAAGGGGGCCGCCTGTTCATCCCTGGCCGGAAACGTGGTGCGGCGCTGGCGCTCCTGGTTAAAAAAATCGGTCAGCCAGGTATCAAGGGTCGCGCTGCTGACGGGCTGCCCCGGGGGAGTACCTTCTGCAGTCGTGCCCGTTGTGGCTTGAGCACCGGTGACGGCTGCCACGGTATTTCCGCCTGCCAGGGTGATGGGCATGCCGGCCACGGCAATCCAGCACAGTCCGCCGAGACTCAGGGTAGTCAGGCGCAGCCAGTGGCGCAGCCAGAAGTAGCCCAGAGTCATCAGTACCAGGCTGCCCAGCAGCTCCTGGTTGATAAAGCGTTCCAGCAGCTCCAGCAGATAGCTGGCGGAAAAATCCAGGATTCCGGGCTCAGCCAGCAGTCGCTCAAAGGGTGGAAACCAGGTGTCCTTGTACAGCAGCGCGATACTGGCCGGCAGGGCCAGCAGCAGGCGCAACCACTTTAGCCAGCGATTGGCCAGTGGCACCAGCAGAAAGGCCGCAAACAGCAGGTTGAGCAGGACATGAAAATCTAGCAGGCCCATGGCCAGCGCGACAAATTTGCCAAGGAAATAAAGGTTCCAGCCGCCCAGTCCTGGCCAGTGTCCGGGAGGGAGCGGCAGTGTCTGCTCCGGATTATTGCCCATTGTCTGGTTTCTCCCGGTCGGCCTGCTGATAGGTATCCCGGTATTTCAGGTAGCGGGGTGGCAACTGCCGGTCCAGCCAGCGCCAGAGATGGCGGATGAGCCAGCGTCCGGCCAGGGTCAGCACCAGGGTCAGCAGTGCACTCAGCAGCACCACCTGGATCAGCTGGGAAAAATTCATGCGGGATGTCCTGGTGGCAGCATGGCCCGGTGTGGTGTCAGTGGCTCACGGGCTGGAGGCTCTTCGGCCGCCGCCGGAAGCGGGCTGATGGCGGCCGGGGGGACCTGTTCATCCTGAAAGGCGGGCTCATCCAGAATGTCTGGCATGTCGAATGTTTCATAACCCGAGAACAGCTCGCGCCAGGGCAAACGGAAGATATTTTCCAGGGCCCGCTCCAGACCATCCTGGCGGCAGGCAAACAGAAACAGGAACAGGGCGCCGTTGACGATGCAGGCAATATCCCCGTGGCGGCGCAGGTGGCTCTGGGTCATGGCCTGCGCGGGAGACAGGCCGGACACGGGGTACAGGCAGAGCAGGCGGTGGTCGATTTCTCCGTGCTCCACACCGCGCCACATGGTCTGTACTGCACCGGAAAACTGCCGGGGGCTGAGCAGGCCGCTCAGGGGTACAGGTTGCATGTGGCTGATGAACGTGTCCAGATCATCCGGCAGGGTTCGCTGCCAGCGCTGGCCACGGACCATTTCCACCAGGGTCAGAAAGCGGGTCAGATTATTGCCAAAGGGGACAATCAGGCTGGCCCCGCAGGCCAGCAGCAGCTGGTCATCCTTGTAGCGCAGCACGGGCCGCATTTCGCGGATGACCAGCCTGAGCGCGTCACCGCAGTGCTGGCGCAGCCCGTACAGCTGGCGGGCCAGCTCGTTGATCCGGGTGCTGTCATCAATGGCCAGCAGGACCGTGGCGGCGTGGGCAGCCATGGCCCGGGTATGGAGTGCCTCCGGTTCGTCAAACAGCTCCCAGTAACCGGAAGGCGCCGGGGCCTGTTCCAGCACGCTGGTCTGGGCCAGATAGAAATGCTGGTCATCGCCGGTTTCATCGGTGAGCAGGTGCTCCGGTTGCAGACCAAGGCTGAAGCCGGATTCATGGCGATACAGCTGGAAATCGGCTGCCCCGGCAACGCCTGATGTGTTGATCCAGAAGCGCTGTAGCAGACGGATGTCTCCCTGGCTGTAATACAGCTGGGCCAGTCCGCAAATGAAGCGGTCCAGCGCGTACAGTCGTCCGCCCAGGGCGCTGGAAAGCCCTTCGGCCATGACCAGCAGGGCGATATCCAGCTGCCCGGCCTGCCGGGCCAGCTGCTGGCACCACTGGGTCAGGATCCGGTCAGGAAAAGATTGCATGACCGCTACTGGCAAGGCAAGGATCACCAGCTGGCCGGCTTGCCGGAGCCGGCCAAGATCCCGGATGATCCCTTGCAGGGCTGGCCGGGATAGCTCTTCCGGAAGCTCGTACCAGTGGATGGCCGCTGGCCCATGCCCTTCATTGTTATCCTGCTGCAGGAACAGGCCGGAAACCTGTGTGGCCAGGGTGCAGTCGGCAATCAGGGTGACCTGCATGCTGGCGGGTAGCGCCATGATGACTTGTGTACACAGGGTATTGCGGTCAAGGGTACGGTCGCAGGATAGCCAGTAAACACTGCCGCATCGCAATGCCGAGCGCGGTTCTGGAAGCCGGTCAATGGCCAGGGAGGCGGAAAAATGCCGGGAGCTAGAGACTGGCATGGTTACTGTCTGTCATAAAAACATGCACTGATCATACAAACCGTCAAAATAATATTATGCATGAAAGCATTTATAAATAATGATGCCCTGTCACATTCTGGAAATGGCGGGCCTGATGGGCGTAAAGGACGGCCTTCATGAAATGCTGTCCGGATATCACACCTTTTGTCGCCCTGCTACTGCCAGATGCCCTGAAAGATATGGTCGCCTCTGGTGCCTGGCTGCGGGTGATGATCTGGCAGCATCCGCAGCCCCGCCAGCCAGATGCGGTTATCCGGGTGGCCATGTCACAATCGGCGCTTTGTCTGTTACAGGAGCTGCCTGAAATGAAGCCGCTAACTCTTGCCGTACTGGCCGGCACCCTGCTGCTATGCAGCTGCTCGTCTGATGCCCGGAAAACCTGGGTCAGGGAGGGTGCGACCCGGCAGGACCGGATTACTGCCCAGTCCGAGTGCGAATACCAGATCCGCCTGAACAAGACCGCGGCCAGCGAGCAGCCGGAGCTGCTGAAACTGTGCATGCAGGGCAAGGGGTACCGGCTGGAGCGGGATGACTGATCAGCGCTCCTCCGCATCCAGCAGCAGGTTTTCCAGCGTCTCCCGGTAAGGGCCGGGCTGCTGCCAGAGGCCGCGCTGCTGGGCTTCCAGCAGGCGTTCCAGCATGTCCTGCAGGGCACCGGGGTTGTGCTGCTGGATAAAGGCCCGGGTGTCCCGGTCTAGCAGATAGGCATCGGCCAGCAGGGCATACTGGTGATCGTCTACCAGCTCGCTGGTGGCATCAAAGCCGAACAGGTAATCAATGGTGGCGGCCAGTTCAAAGGCGCCCTTGTAGCCGTGGCGCTTCATGCCGGCAATCCATTTCGGGTTGGCGGCCCGGGCGCGGATTACCCGGTTCAGCTCCTGTTTCAGGCTGCGGATGCGCGGGCTGTCCGGCTGGCTGCTGTCGCCGTGATAGCTGGCCACAGGACTGCCGCGCAGGGTTTCCACCGCAGCCAGCATGCCGCCCTGGAACTGGTAGTAGTCGCTGGAGTCCAGCAGGTCGTGTTCCTGGTTGTCCTGGTTGAGCAGTACGGCCTGCAGCTGTTCCAGCCGCAGGCTGAAGCGTTCCCGGGCCGGAGTGCCGCTGCTGTCGCCGCCGTAGGCATAGCCGCCCCAGTTGAGGTAAACCTCGGCCAGGTCACTCCGCTCCTGCCACAGGCGCTCTTCAATAGCCTGCTGGACACCGGCGCCATAGCCGCCGGGCCGGGCACCAAAGACCCGCCAGCCGGCCTGGCGGCGGGCTTCGTGTTCATCCAGCCCGCTGTCCTGCAGGCTCAGGGCTTCCCGCCAGACCCGGGCAGACAGCGGGTTCCAGGCCTCGTCCTCATCCAGCTCCGCCACCTGCTGCACGGCCTCATCAAACAGGCGGATCAGGTGGCCAAAGGCGTCGCGGAAAAAACCGGAAACCCGCCGGGTCACATCCACCCGGGGCCTGCACATCCTGCCCCTTGAGGAGCTGGGACGGCCCCGGGTGGATGTGACCCTGCTGGTGTCCGGGTTTGTCCGCGACGCCTTTGGCCACCTGCTCCGCCTGGTTGATGCGGCCGTGGCGCAGGTGGCGGCGCTGGGAGAGGACGAGGCCGCGAACCCGCTGCCTCCCCCGGTCCGGCGGGGACCGCGCCGCCTCCAGCC
>DIDB01000178.1 GCA_002417905.1 Pseudomonadaceae bacterium UBA5811 | reverse complement strand
TACGATCGTGTGCCATAGCATCTACAGACTTCAGAGAAATTTGGCTGATTTGCTGGACCGAGTGCAGACCCTCACAGGACGCGGCGTAGGTATCCGTTTCATGAAAGAGGGCTTGACGTTCGTCGGGAGCGCATCCCCTATGCAGTCGATGTTCCGGCAAGACATGGGTCACTGAGCACAGTACGATCGGCCTCGTCGGCAGCGTCAGATGCGTATAAGGGACAGGCACTCACCTGCAGCGCCGCCACGACCAGCTGTCCACCACCCGGACCCAGGGAGCCGCATGAGCCTGTTTATCCAGATCCACCCGGACAACCCCCAGCCCCGCCTGATCAGCCAGGCCGCCGGAATCCTGCGCCAGGGCGGCGTTGCCATTTACCCCACGGATTCCTGTTACGCCCTGGGCTGTACCCTGGGCAACCATCAGGGCCTGGAACGTATCCGCCTGATCCGCCGGCTGGACGAGCGGCACAATTTCACCCTGATCTGCCGCGACCTGTCCCAGCTGGGCATTTTCGCCAAAGTCGATACCCGGGATTTTCGCCTGCTGAAAAGCTGCCTGCCCGGCCCTTACACCTTTATCCTCAATGCTACCCGGGAAGTGCCCCGGATGCTGCTGCACCCCAGGCGCCGTACCATCGGCCTGCGGATGCCGGCCAATCCGATCGCCCAGGCCCTGCTGGACGAGCTGGGCGAACCCCTGCTCAGCGTCAGCCTGATCCTGCCCGGTGACAGCCTGCCGCTGGCCGACCCCTATGAGATCCGTGACCAGCTGGACAACCGGGTCGACCTGATCATCGATGGTGGCCAGGGCGGACTGGAGCCCTCCACGGTCATCAGCCTGCTGGGCGACGAACCGGAAATCCTCCGCCAGGGCTGTGGTGATCCGGCCCCCTTTGAGGCGGATCACTGAGCGGGCTGGACAGCCGGCCGCCAGCCCCTACAATCAGGCGCCACCCCATACCGGAGCCCACGGCCTTGACCGCATCCCAACCTCTGGAGACAGCGCCTGCCAGCGACGAGCCGCTGGCTAGGGTGTATGGCTCACCGGTTACCAGCCTGCCCCAGGACCTGTACATTCCACCGGATGCCCTAGAAGTCTTCCTGGAGGTATTCCAGGGGCCACTGGACCTGCTGCTCTACCTGATCCGCCGGCAGAACATTGATATTTTTGATATTCCAGTGGCCGACATCACCCGCCAGTACATGGGCTATGTCGAGCTGATGAAATCTGCCAAGCTGGAGCTGGCGGCTGAATATCTGGTGATGGCCGCCATGCTGGCCGAGATCAAGTCGCGCATGCTGCTGCCCCGCCCGGAAACGCCCGGTACGGAAGAAGAGGACGACCCCCGGGCCGAGCTGGTGCGCCGCCTGCAGGAATACGAACGCTACCGGAGCGCGGCTGAAGCACTGGACCAGCTGCCCCGGCCAGGCCGGGACCTGCACGTCCCACAGCTGGAAGCCCCGGCCGCCAAAGCCCGCAAGCATCTGCCGGAAGTCTGCCTTGAGGAAGTCCTGATGGCCATGGCCGATGTCCTGAAACGCGCCGAACTGTTTGAGCATCACCAGATCAGCCGGGAAACCCTGTCTACCCGCGAACGGATGACCCAGGTGCTGGAGCGGCTGCAGGGTGGCCAGTTTGTGCCCTTTGTCAATCTGTTTGCCGCGGAAGAAGGCCGGTCCGGTGTGGTGGTGACCTTTATGGCCGTGCTGGAACTGATCAAGGAATCCCTGGTGGAGCTGGTCCAGAATGCTCCCTTTGCCCCCATTCACGTCCGCTGCCGGACCGACGCCCATGAACCTGTCTGACCCCCGGACACTGGCGGCCCTGCTGGAAGCCTTCCTGCTGGCAGCGGGTACACCGCTATCACTGGCCCGGCTGGCCGAGCTGTTTGATGACGGAGAGCGTCCGTCGCCCGCCCTGCTCCGCCAGGCACTGGACGAGCTGGCCAGCTCCTGCCACGGACGCGGCTTTGAGCTGCACGAGGTTGCTTCGGGCTACCGCCTGCAGGTCCGCGCCTGCTTCGCCCCCTGGGTAGGCCGGCTCTGGGAAGAGCGGCCGCAGCGCTACTCCCGCGCCCTGCTGGAAACCCTGGCGCTGGTGGCTTACCGCCAGCCGGTGACCCGGGGTGAAATCGAGGACATCCGGGGCGTCTCGGTCAACAGCCAGATCATCCGCACCCTGCAGGAGCGGGAGTGGATCCGGGTCGTCGGCCACCGGGAGGTTCCGGGCCGGCCGGCCCTGTTTGCCACCACCCCGGCCTTTCTCGACCACTTTGGCCTGAAGAGTCTGGAAGAGCTGCCCCCCCTGTCGGAAATCCGCGATCTGGCCCCGGATCTGCCTGCTGCCGGCGAACCGCAGGCCGAAGCAGTACCCGCCACCGGGGCAGAGACTCCGGCCAGCCATAGTGAGGATGCGGAGCAGCAGGAGCAGGCCAGCTTCCGCAGCCTGCTGGCAGAACTGGACCGCATGGAACAGGGCCTGAAAACCGATTTCAGCGATCCGGCCCGGAACAGCCCGGACAATGGCGACGATGAGCGCTCAGGCCACCCGGCCGGGTGACAGGTCCGGCCGCAGGGGCGGATTCAGCGGCGGCAGCCCGTAGGCTGCCCGGGCCGCGTCACAGTGCGGATTGTGCTGGCCATCCACCCAGGACGCCTCAAACTCCCGGCAGGTGCTGGAGCGCTGTGCATAGAGGGTACAGCGTACCGCAGCGCCGATATCACCCAGCAACCCCGCACAGCGGGCAGGCCGGGTTTCTGTTCCCAGCATGGCCACATGATAGGGGCCTACAGGCACCGTCAGGGCATCGGGCACGGCCCCACCCACGGAAACACACTCACCCCAGAAAAAAGATACACGAAAGTGGGCGCAGCAGGCCCCGCAGGACAGGCACGGATTGACACTGGCAGACAACATGAGGGGAAGAACTCCCAGAAACCGGAGAAGGTCCGGCGCCTGGCCCGCTATTGTATGAATCGGCCTGTACTTGTGAAGATCCCGGCCCTGCGGCGGGCGGGCGCAGCCCGGCNNTGGCCTTGCCGACCCTGCGCATCATCGGATTTATCATCGGCATATTCCTGATTACCCTGGCCACCGGCATGGTGGTGCCCATGCTGGCCCTGCTGGCTTTTGACCGCACGGATGACCTCTCCTCCTTCGCCTGGGCCAGCCTGATTACCCTGGGCTGCGGCCTCTGCCTGGTACTGGTCCGGCGCCCGCCCAATATCCACCTGCGCCCCCGGGACATGTATTTCCTGACCACCCTGAGCTGGCTGGTGGTCTGCTGCTTTGCCGCCCTGCCCATGGTGCTGATCCGGCACATCAGCTATACCGACGCCTTTTTCGAAACCATGTCCGGTATCACCACCACCGGCTCCACGGTACTGACCGGGCTGGACGACTCCTCGCCGGCCCTGCTGATGTGGCGCTCCATGCTGCAGTGGCTGGGCGGTATCGGCTTTATCGCCATGGCCGTAGCCATTCTGCCGCTGCTGCGGGTCGGCGGCATGCGGCTGTTCCAGACCGAATCCTCCGACTGGTCAGAAAAAATCATGCCCCGCTCCCATGTGGTCGCCCAGTACATCGTGGGGATCTATGTCTTTTTCACCCTGGCAGCCATTCTGGCTTACTGGCTGACCGGCATGGCACCCTTTGATGCGCTGAACCTGGCCATGGCCTCGGTTTCTACCGGCGGCTTCTCCACCTCGGACTCCTCAATGGGCAAGTTCAGCCATTCAGCCCACTGGGTGGCCATCTGCTTCATGATTCTGGGCAGCCTGCCCTTTACCCTGTATGTGGCCCTGCTGCGCGGCCAGCGCACCGCGCTGTTCCGCGACCACCAGGTGCATGGCTTTCTGCTGGTCCTGCTGGTGTCCAGCCTGACCTTCAGCCTCTGGTACTGGCAGCACAGCGAAGAAAGCCTCGCCGATGCGTTCCGGATTGTGACCTTCAACGTGGTGTCCGTAGTTTCCACCACCGGTTTTGCCCTGGGTGATTACAGCCAGTGGGGCAATTTTGCCTGCATGGCCTTTTTCTATCTGACCTTTATCGGTGGCTGCTCCGGCTCCACCTCGGGCGGGCTGAAAATCTTCCGCTTTCAGGTAGCCTATGCCCTGCTCAAGGCCAACCTCCGGCAGCTGGTCCATCCCCGGGCCGTGATCCGCCAGCAGTACAACGGCCATGCCCTGGATGAGGAAATCGTCCGCTCGATCCTGACGTTTTCCTATTTTTTCAGCATGACCATCGGCCTGCTGGCCCTCTGCCTGACCCTGCTGGGGCTGGACTTTGTCACCGCCCTGACAGGAGCGGCCACCGCCGTCTGCAATGTAGGCCCCGGACTCGGCCCGCTGATCGGCCCGGCCGGCAACTTTGCCCCGCTGCCGGACCTGGCCAAGTGGCTGCTGTCTTTCGGCATGCTACTGGGCCGGCTGGAGATTATTACCGTGCTGGTCCTGCTGACCGGCAGCTTCTGGAAACACTGAGGGGGCCGGCCCAGACTCAGGGCTCCGTGGGCAGGGCCCGCTTGTGGGCCGTCCGGTCATAGGTACGCACAATGATTTCTGCCACCCCGGCATCCACCTCCTGGCCAAGCAGGAAGGCATCAATATCCCGGTAGGTCACTCCATGGGCCAGCTCGTCCGGCTTGCCCGGATGCAATTCCTCAAGGTCAGCGGTCGGGGTCTTGTGCACCAGCTGCTCCGGAGCCCCCAGAGCGGCTCCGAGCTGCCGGACCTGATCCTTGACCAGCCCGGTCAGCGGTGTGAGGTCGCAGGCCCCATCCCCGAACTTGGTAAAAAAGCCCATCACTGCTTCGGCGGCATGATCCGTACCGATGACCAGCCCCTGGTGAGCATTGGCAATCGTGTACTGGGCCACCATGCGGACCCGGGCCTTGGTATTGCCCAGTACAAAATCCCGCTGGGCCGGGCTCAACCCCTCCAGGGCACCGGTAGCTACCGCCAGTCCCTGCACCGCGTGCTTGATATTGACGGTGTGACATTCATCCGGCTGGATGGTCTCCACTGCCAGCCGGGCTTCTTGTTCATCATGCTGCACATCGTAAGGCAGCCGGACAGCGATAAAGCGATAGTCTTCACCCGCACCGGCAGACCGCAGTTCCCCGATGGCTTTCTGGGCCAGCAGGCCAGCCGTGGTGGAATCGATTCCACCACTGATGCCCAGTACCAGACTCTTCATGCCTGCGTCCTGCAGGCAACGCTTGATAAACGCCACCCGCCTGCGGATTTCCGCCTGCACCGCCTCCGGGCCGGCAAAAGGCGGACGGACACGCAGGGCGGCCGCAATTTCCGCCTGACGGTTATGTATCGGCATCGGGAACTCCTTTAGCTTGCAGGAATGATCGGCCAGCCCGGCGCCATGCCGGAACCCGCCCCGGACCATCCTCTCCCGCCCCCTGCGACAAAACAAGCCAAAAACCGCATAACAGGTTGGATTAGTTATAAATACGCAACAATCTCCTTCCAACAGGGAACGACTTTAGTAGCATTTTCAAGCGGTTTTTCGGCAAAATTAGACATCGCGCAAAGCCTGGCCCATAAAAATTGTGAATAATGAGCAATTAATACGTCAGGGCCGGCCTTTACGGATACTGCCGCCAGACGCCAGTCATACGGCACCCCCAAGGCATGAGTCTGTGGCAGGCCTGCCGGGGGCTGCGGCCCGGTGACAATTGGCCAGTACCCTCCGGGTCAAGTAGAGTAGTCTCACCAATCGATAGAGGTTTTCAGGGAATTCCTGTATGCCACAGCCAATGAAGATCCAAACGCAGCGACAGGTCCATTGCAAAGACTGCAGCCTGGCCGCCCTGTGCCTGCCGATCTCCCTGAACATGCAGGACATGGATGCCCTGGACGAAATCGTCAAGCGGGGCCGCCCGCTGAAAAAGGGTGAAGTGCTGTTCCGCCAGGGTGACCGTTTTGATTCGGTTTTTGCCGTACGCTCCGGCGCCCTGCGGACATTCAGCGTTACCGATGGCGGTGAAGAACAGATCACCGGCTTCCACCTGCCCAGCGAACTGGTCGGCCTGTCCGGCATGGATACCGAAAGCTACCCGGTCACCGCCCAGGCCCTGGAAACCACGTCCGTCTGCGAGATTCCCTATGAGCGGCTGGACGAGCTGAGCATCCTGCTGCCCCAGCTGCGCCGCCAGCTGATGCGGATCATGAGCCGGGAAATCCGTGACGACCAGCAGATGATGATGCTGCTGTCCAAGAAGACCGCAGATGAACGCATCGCCACCTTCCTAATCAACCTGTCGGCCCGGTTCAGTGCCCGGGGCTTCTCGGCCCACCAGTTCCGGCTGGCCATGTCCCGCAATGAAATCGGCAATTTCCTTGGCCTGGCGGTGGAAACCGTGTCCCGGGTGTTTACCCGCTTCCAGCAGAACAAGATCATTGAAGCCGAGGGCAAGGAAATCCGCATCCTTGACTATATTTCGCTGTGCACCATGGCCGGCGGAGTCGTTGAGCTCTGATACGGGCGGCCCGGCCGCCCGCCCCATTCCCCCTCAGCCACAATCACAGCGGTTGGCCGCCAGCCAGGCTTTGGTCAGGCTGTTGGCCTTGGGTACCGGGTAACTGGCCGGACAGCTCTCCAGCTGCTGCAGCCTGGCCACATACTCCTCTGGAAAGCCCCGCCCGGCGGCGGTGGCCGCCACATAGCCCAGATACTCGCGGCTGGGCAGCTTCGGATCTGACTGGGCCGACTTCCGGTAGGTGTAGGCGTTATAGACCTGCCCGTCCGGGCCTGTCACATCAACCGGATACTGGAAATTGATGCCGGTACCATCCAGCCGGGCGGCATGGAATACATCCAGATAATCCATATCCGTGGCGGAAATTTCATACACCACGCCAAATACGCATTCCCCGGGACGGTCAACCAGACTTTCCAGGGCACCATCCCACTTGTCGGAATGGCCAAAAAAACTGATGCCATGCCCGCTCAGGATGGCTGTCCCGATAAACCTTGCCTCATTGCAGCGGGAGACAATCTGGTCGTCGTTCATGTCCGAACCATAGGCAAAATACAGAATGGGCTCGCTTGCTGCGCTCATAGATCCCTCACCAGAATTTATCCAACAATCTTGCGGGTGGCATACTTCGGAGAGACCGTGACCTTCAGGCCACCCTCCACATCTTCAAACTCGGCACCCAGTCCCAGCTCTTCCAGCTTTGCGGAAAACCAGCGGGGTACGTGGTCGCAGAAAATCACCAGTTTCTGGAACAGCGTTTTCTCCATGAAGGGAATCAGCACGTTCCTTGAATTCAGGGCCTTGTCCCGCTCAAGGACGGCCTCCAGATCAATCTGGTAATGCCCCTCACCAATTTGCTCCGGTTCGGGAGCCGCCGCATCGTCACAGCGTTCACCCTGACCGTGCTGGCGTTTTTTCTTGCAGGATTCATCCGCCTGCCGGGCTTTCTCTTCCTGGAGAGCCTGTTCCTGCTGGATGGCCATGGCTTTCTCCATCCGCTCCACATTGTCCAGCTGCTCCTGCAGGTTGCCGCCGGATTTCCAAGTATGAAATCCCATTTCCTCCTGGAGAATGGAATACAGCACGCCACGGACCTCGGCTGACAGCAGGACCCGGCAGTCCCCAAGCTGGCCGACCCAATGCTTCAGTGCCTCCTTGATCACCGGAATGCTAATTTCCCCGGCCATCTGCAGGGGAGCTTCCCGGATTTTCTGCCACTGCCCGTTACTGTCCCTGGTGTGGAGCAGCGCCCGGCCAGCCTGGTAAAGGCTGGCCAGCTTTCCGTCTTCATCAACGTAAACAGCGATTTCCATACAGGCTCCCGATACGCCAGGATCTCTGGCGACTGGAGAAAAACAGCATCCGCAGGCCTAGCCTGCGGATGCATCACAACACGGCACACGTCAACAACCGGAAGCAGCCACCGGCTTACCAGACGTTAAGAATCCATTCCTTGTTCTTTTTGTGCTCCATGTCGGCAAACAGCGTGTTGGCCATCTGCTCGGCCAGCCAGATGGCACCGCCGTACCCCACGGTGGGATAGCGGAACAGTCCGGCACGGTCATACGTGGGGAAGCCCACCCGCAGCATGGGAATGTCGTAGTCGATGGAAATAAACCGGCCCTTGGAATGACCCAGGATCAGGTCCAGCTCCAGACCCTCGTTCTTGATGCGGTTTTCCAGTTCCCAGAAGTCCGCGTTGGTGACGATTTCCATGTCATAACCAACGTTGTCCTTCAGGGCCTGGATGCGCGGATCGCTGACATACTTGGAGTTGTCATCACCGAGCAGCAGCAGGACCGGCTTCATTTCCAGGTCCAGGCAGAACTCGGCCAGACCGATCACCAGATCCGGAGCGCCGTAAATGGCCACCCGTTTCTCGGCGAGGAACATGTGGGTCAGGTCGGTCAGGGCATCAATCGCCACCCCGCGCTCTTCAGCCAGCGACTTCGGAATGGCCTTGCCGGTCACTTTCTTCAGGTTTTGCAGGAAGATGTCCGTATTGCGGATACCAATCGGTGTTGGGCCGATGATCGCCGGAATATCAAACTGCTTCTGCAGATACTCGGCCGCCTTGGTGCCCTCATAACGGTTCAGGGCAAAAGTTGCCTGGGCATTACCGGTATCGACCAGATCCTCGATGGTGGTATTGCCATGGGAAACCGCACTGCCATCCGGCATGATCGGCGAGTCGAAGCTTTCGATCTCGAACAGGACATTGGCCTGGATATCCATTTCCTTGAGCAGGTGCTTCAGTTCCTTGACGTCACCCGGGTTGACCCAGCCTGTCAGCAGGTTGATCTTGTCATTGGGTGCCTCGCGTTTGGCAAAGTGCCTTACCACATCGCGCACGGCCACGTCATAACCGCTGATCATGCTGCCCACAAAGCTGGGGGTATGCATGGCAATCAGGTGAACTTCCCGGCCCGGGAATTTCTCTTTCAGCAGGCCATTGTTCAGCTTCTTGATCACGCCATCCACGTCATCACCGATGATCTCCGTGGAGCAGGTGGTGATGATCGGCACAACCTTCACATCCGGATAACGGCTCAGCAGCACGTCCACGGCTTCCTCTACGCGGCCACAGGCCCCGAATACCGCACCGTCCTCGTGCAGTGAGGAGGACGCCAGCTCAAAACTTTCCTTGTAGTGCTGGGAGAAGATCAGCCGGACAAACATCACACAGCCCTGGCCACCATGAACGATGCCAATGCAGTCCTTGATGCCGATGCTGACAAACTGTGCCCCTGCCGGCTGGCAGGTAAAGATCGGGTTGATCGTCCCGACCCGGTCTTTTTCCTTGATTTCGCAGGCCATGTTCCCGCCCTCCTAGTAGTGCTTGTCGGTCAGCTCTTCATTAAGCGAGCCGCTGATGGTCAGGTAGTCCAGACGTTTCTTCAGCCCTTCCATCAGCAGGATCAGGTCATCTTTGGACATGTCATTGATCCAGGGATAACGCACCCGGAAATCGTCGACCATGCTCACGGCATCCACCCAGTAGCAGCGGTCAGAAGGGGTACTGAGATCCACCGGCTCACCGCACAGCAGCTGTTTGGTCTTCTTGAGGATTTCCTCATTCTGCCGCTCGCGGTCCCAGGACCGGGAGTGGAACTGCCACAGGCAGTGCTTCATGATGTAATCAATCAGCTGTTCCACTTCAGGCTCAAAGTCCACCCGCTGGTGAGCGGCTTCTTTCTTTGATGCATGCATCTGCTGCTCTCCCTCAGGCCGTTTTGCGCTCGAATACCGGATATTCCCGCTCACGCAGCTTGGTGACGCTGTCGTAACCGCCGGTGTACTGGCGCAGGGTTTCGGAGTGGCGTACCGAATCGGTCAGGCGGGTATCCGACAGCATCTGCCGGGTACGGAAGCCATTGCCCCACTCGGGCGCGTCATCCTGGGTGATATCCACGCCGGACAGCTGATGGATCGGCGAGTAGATGGCGTTATAGATGTCCCGGGCAAAGCGGACCCAGCCCTCAAAGCCCTTGTAAGGCCCATTGTGGTAAGCATGGGCATTCAGGTACGGAACCCGGACCTTCTTGGCCACCTCTCCCGGCCGCTTGCCGGTCAGGATGATGTCCGGCTTGAGCATTTCCAGGGCTTCCAGCCCTTCCAGCTCGTTCGGGTCATCAATGGCCAGGGTCCCTTCACCGCAGCGGGCAATGCCTTTTTCCATGTCGCCCTGGTGGCCGAACTTGGTATAGACCGACACCACCTTGAGGCCCATTTCTTCCTCGATGACGTGGGCCCAGTGCCAGAGCTTGGAACCGCCCGGCCACAGGCAGACTTTCTTGCCCATCAGGCGTTCCTTGTACCAGTCGATCTCCGGCTTCCAGCGGGCGACCTCCTCGTCAATGATGGCCTGGGCACGATCTTCGATACCGAAGAACATGCCGATCTTGCGCAGCGAATCTGCCATCGGCTTGAAGCCGAAACCATCGATATCAAGGCGCGGAATGCCATAGCGGACCCGCAGCTCGTTACAGATGTACTCGGCCGAGCGGGCACACTCCAGCACGTTCAGCTGGGCTTTGTGCATGGCCCGCAGACCGTCATAGCTGCCGTTGCCGGTAAAGGTGGACAGTACCTGGATACCCATGCGCTTGAAGTAATCAGTCATTACTTCCTGGTCGCCCTGGATGTTGTACTCGCCCACATAGTTGATCACGTAATCGCTGGTGATCTCCGGCTCGACCGTGCCCACCTTCTGGTTGATCCAGGCGATGTTGATCTTGTGGTGACCGCCAGACTGGCTCGGGCCGGCAAAGCCGGGCGAGTTGCAGACGAAGATATCCACATCGGGCAGCTCTTCCATCACCTCTTCAGCAATGGCATTGATGTCATCCCCGATCAGCGCCGTGGCGCAGGTCTGGTAGATGGTCATCCGCTTGATCTGCGGAAACGCCTTGAACGCTTCGAGAATATTCTGCTTCAGCAGTTTCTCGGCGCCGAACACGATGTGTTTTTCTTTCACATCGGTGGCATAAGTGTACTTGAGCTGGAAGTTGTCGTTATCGCTGATATAACGCTTGGTCTGCCAGGTGTCATAGGTACAGCCGACCGGACCGTGACTGATGTGGATCACATCCTTCATCGGCGTGCCAATAACGTGCTTGGCTCCGCAGTAGGCACAGCCGCGCTCGGAAATGGACCCCGGAATGGTGTTCAGGTAACCCTGCGGCAGGGCATCTGCCAGGGTTTCATGCTTGCCCTTGACCACCGCATGCTGTTTGCGCTCGGGAATAACCTTACTGCACTCGAACTCATGATAGGGCATGTCAGTTCTCCAATAAGAGGTTCAGGTTAATCAGTCAGCAATACCGTACTTGACCACCATGTCTTCCAGCTGGTCCATGGTCAGCGGCTTGGGAATAACAAACTGGTCGTTTTCGATAATTTTGCGGGCCAGCTCGCTGTATTCCTTGGCCTGGTTCTCTTCCGGATCCCACTCGGTCACCGTTTTCTTGTTGAACTCGGCTTTTTGCACGATATTGTCGCGCGGTACAAAGTGGATCATTTGCGAACCGATAGCCTCAGTGAACTCTTCCAGGAACTCACGCTCGCCATCAACTTTACGGCTGTTGCAGATAATGCCGCCCAGACGTACACCGCTCTGCTTGGCATATTTGACCAGACCCTTGCAGATGTTATTGGCCGCATAAATGGCCATCATCTCGCCGGAAGCCACGATATAAACTTCCTGGGCCTTGCCATCACGGATCGGCATGGCAAAACCGCCACAAACCACGTCACCCAGTACATCAAAGAAGACGAAGTCCAGATCCTGGGTATAGGCGCCGTTTTCTTCCATCAGGTCAATGGCGGTGATCACACCACGGCCAGCACAGCCAACGCCCGGCTCAGGACCACCAGACTCAACGCACTCAATACCCATAAAGCCTTTCTTGATCACGTCATCATTGGTGATTTTTTCGGCGCCCTTGTCACGCAGCATATCCATCAGGGTTTCCTGGGGTTTGCCGCCCAGGATCAGCCGGGTGGAGTCGGCCTTTGGATCACAGCCATGAATAAACACTTTCTTGTCATGGAAGTAAGCCAGTGCGGCTGCAGTGTTTTGCGTAGTAGTGGACTTGCCAATACCGCCTTTACCGTAGATTGCAACTTTACGAGTCATGATACACAACACCCCGATTGAATATTGAACACCAGAATAAAGCTGAACTTCATCCTTACGAATTTAATAGAGCAACCAGCGTGCCATATATAGAAAAATATATAACGCACTTTTGAGTACAGAAAACCACAAGGTACAAATATGACAACCAACTGATTTACAAGATATAAATAATGCCTGATTAATATATAAACAATGAATTTTGCCACCGGGGTTTATTTGTTTCCCGGACCAGATCACCTTCAGCCCTGACTGGCACCACTCCCCCAGATAACAATTATCCGCTTTATGTAAATCGGCCCACCCTTCCAGCTTTTTTTGTCAAAACCAGCAGCTACCAGAGGCGCCAGAGCAGAAGAAGCTGCTGCATACCGGATGACCGGCACCACAAACGCAGAAAGCCGGCACTCAGGCCGGCTTTCTTGCAGGAATTGATGTAATGGCAGGCAGAACGTCTAATCGTCCACCATGAGCGCCTCACCACCCGAAGCGCGGAATGTCTTGTAGCTGATGCCATATTTCTCCATGCGGACTGCCAGCATCCGCCGGGTCAGGCCCAGCTCCTCGGCGGCCTTGCCCATATGGCCACTGCTGCTTTTCAGCGCATCCACAATCATTTCGTACTCGACCGCCCTGACCTTCTCCTCAAGGGTCAGGGTATAGGCCGTACCGCTTTCCCTGGAGGTCTGCAGCGAGGGCGGCAGGTTGTAGCTGTGAATCACCTCGTCATCAGAGAGGATCACGGCCCGCTCCATGACATTTTCCAGCTCACGCACATTACCCGGCCAGTGGTAGCTCATCAACATGTTGAGCGCGGGCGTCGAGATGCGCCGGATATCCTTGCCATTCTCCCGGGCAAAGTGCATCACAAAATGATCGGCCAGAGTAATGATGTCGCTGCCGCGCTCGCGCAGCGGTGGCACCACGATCGGAAACACATTGAGCCGGTAATACAGATCCTCGCGGAAGGTGCCGGCCAGGACCATCTCGGCCAGGTCGCGGTTGGTGGCAGCAATAATCCGTACATCCACCTTGACCGGCTTGCTGCCGCCCACCCGCTCAAAAGGATGTCCCTGCAGGACGCGCAACAGCTTGGCCTGGATGGTCATGCTCAGCTCGCCGATTTCATCCAGAAAAATCGTGCCGCCATCCGCCTGCTCAAAACAGCCCTTGTGGGTCATCATCGCCCCGGTAAAGGACCCCTTTTCATGGCCAAACAGCTCGCTCTCCGCCAAGCTTTCCGGCAGGGCCGCACAGTTTGAGGTAATAAACGGGCCATCGGCATTCAGGCTGTTGTAGTGGATGGCATTGGCAACCAGCTCCTTGCCGACCCCGCTCTCGCCCAGCACCAGCACGGTAGCCCGGGTCGAGGCAACCTTGTGGATCAGCTGATACACCTCCTGCATCGACTTGGAACTGCCGATGATATTGGCCGGCCGGAAACGCTCTTTCAGGGCATTGCGCAGCCGCCGGTTTTCGCTTTCCAGCCGGACCTGCTCAATATGTTCATGCAGGTAAAGCTCGGCGGCCGGGGCCAGCATCGAGGCAATCATCGCCAGCAGTGCCACATCCTGCTTCAGCAGCTTCTGGTTCATGTAAACCCGCTCGGCCGCCAGGGTACCCAGAACCTTGCGGCCCCGCATGATCGGCACACAGAACAGGGCCGAGCGGGGCTTCTGGCTGCTTTTTTTCCGGGTACCCGCCTCATCCTCCGCCCCGGTCCCGGTCCGGCAGCGCCAGGCAATCAGGGCCTTGCCCGTCTCGATGACCTTGCCGGAAATACCCTCACCCTGGGTATAGGTACCCGCCTTCTTCTCTTCTTCGCTCAGCCCGAAACTGTCATGGATAAAGATGGTCCCGGACTGACAGTCATAGAGCGTCACCACCCCGCTCTGCATTTTCAGTGGCCGCTGGCGCATGACCTCCAGCACCACCGGCAGGGCCCTGACCAGATCGGCAGTTCCGGCCAGAGTCTGGCTGATCCGGTACAGGACCGGCAGCATGCTGATCCGGCACTCGCCGGTAAAACAGTGGCTGAACTCTTCCTCATCGACAAAGCAGTCCAGCCCCTCCTCAAGGGAGCCTGTATCTTCCATAGGGTCAATCACCACCGTTTTGGGAGCAGTCCGCAGCGGGACAGGTTCAGCAGACGGATAAGGCATAAGCATCTGGCCTGAGCAGGAAGTTACGGCGCTTATATAATACGCCACTTAAAATAATGTCCACCCAATATGCCAGATCGACTTTAATCCGCCATAAGCGAACAGATTACACAAAGGTACAGAGTTCATACTTATAAAATAAAACCATCTGGAACACCTGCAAATAAACCGCTTTGTTTATTTTAATTACCTATTTACTGCAGGTGTAAATTAATCAAGACGAACACCTTATAAAACCACCTAACAACAAACACAAAACCAATAAAAATCAATCAAATATAAACACACAACCAGTTATCGGCCGTTAACTGGCCATTCCGGCATCATGCTTGCTGCCACAGTCTGTGCCAGAGGTTTTACCGGTCCATACAGGCACCGTACTTTTATCAGGAGTCCCTCATGGGAGCAGATAGCACTGCAACGTCTATTACGCCAAAACTGGGCGAAGCCGAACGGCTAAAAATCATTACTGAAACCATAGAGAAACTCCGGGCCAATCTTCAGGCTGATGGAGGTGACATGGAAATCGCGGCCATTGAGGGTTACAAGGTGCGGCTACGCCTGAAAGGCGTCTGTGCCGGCTGCACGGCCTCGGGCGAAACCCTGGGCGGTATCCGCCGCCATCTGATGCTGGCCCTGGGTGAGGACGAACCCATCCTGGTCCTGCCCGAACTGAGCCACTGAACAAGGAAACCGGAACATGGATAAAAAGCCCAGTGCCTCCCAGGCCCCCAGCGAGCGGACCCGGGTCAAGCGTTATCACTGGCTGGCCGACTATGACCAGGACACCGTAAAAGCCATTCTGGACGCCAGTCCATTAGCTCATGTGGGCTGTGTCCTGAATGGCCTGCCCTTTGTCACCCCGACCTTTCTCTGGCGCGAGGGCGACCATGTGTACTGGCATGGCTCCGCCGCCGGCCGGCTGTTCAAGGCCCTGCCGGATCAGGACATCTGCATCACGGTATCCCTGCTGGATGGCATCGTGGTGGCCCGCTCGGCCTATAACTTCAACTGCAACTTCCGCTCGGTGATGCTGGTAGGCCAGGCCACGCTGATCCAAGACGAGGCCGTCAAGGAAGAAAAGCTGCGCAATTTCGTCAATGGCCTGATTCCCGGCGAGTGGGAACGGCTGCGCCCACTGCATCCCAAGGAGCTCAAGGCCACAGCGCTGGCCTGCCTGCCGATTACCGAAGCCTCCTGCAAAGTCCGGACGGGCCCGCCGCTGGATGATGAGGAAGACTACAGCTTCCCGTCCTGGGCTGGCGTGATTCCGGTCCGCTATCAGGTGCTGCCCCCCGAACCGGACCCCCGCAACCTGCCGGACGTCAGCATGCCCGAGGATATCCTGCGTTTCCGGCTCGGCTGAGCCAGCCTCCTTATAGCGTCACTGGTCGGCGCCCGGCCATGGCATGCGCCAGGGTGCCACCATCCACCAGCTCCAGCTCGCCCCCCAGCGGAACGCCCTGGGCAATACGGCTGACCAGCAGGCCCCGTGGGGCCAGCAGCCGGGCAATATAGTGGGCGGTAGCCTCACCCTCCACGGTCAGGCTGGTCGCCAGGATCACCTCCTGGCAGGCACTGTCCCCTTCCAGCCTGGCCAGCAGCTCCGGAATGCCAATTGCCTCCGGTCCCCGGCCATCAATGGGGGACAGCTGGCCCTTGAGTACAAAGTAACGGCCCCGGTAGCCGGTCTGCTCCACCGCCAGTACATCCAGTGGACTCTGGACCACACATAGCAGCCGCTCATCCCGCTGCGGATCGGCACAATGCTGGCAAAGGTCTGTTTCACTCAGGGTCCGGCACTGGCGGCACTCACCCACGCCCTCCATGGCTGCTGTCAGGGCCCGGGCCAGCTGGAGCCCGCCAGCCCGGTTCCGCTCCAGCAGATGCAGGGCCATGCGCCGGGCCGTTTTCCGGCCTACCCCGGGCAGGATGCGCAGCGCATCCATCAGTTGGGAAACCAGCGGCGAAAACGACATCACTCTCTCCAGGCCCGGCTGCCCTGCACAGGCTGGCCAAGCTATCCAGCCCTGTTCAGAACGGCATCTTGAAACCCGGTGGCAGCGGCATACCGGCCGTTACCCCCGCCATTTTGCTCTGGGTGTTCTGCTCGATCTTGCGCACCGCATCGTTAATGGCTGCCGCGACCAGATCCTCCAGCACATCCTTATCCTCCTGCATCAGGCTGTCATCCAGGCTGACCCGTTTGACATCATGCCGGCCATTCATCACCACACTGACCAGACCCGCCCCGGACTGGCCGGTCACCTCGGCAGTGGCCAGCTCCTCCTGCAGTTTCTGCATTTTTTCCTGCATCTGCTGGGCCTGCTTCATCAGCCCGGCCATGCCACCTTTCATCATGGAATATTCCTCAACAGTCAGTCGGTTCAACGGGTTCAATACTGCCGTCACAGATGACGGCCGAAAACTGGGCCATCAGGGCCTGGACCTCCGGATTGTCCCGGATGGAACGCTCGGCGGCCTGCTGCCGCTCACGGCCCTGCCCGGCGGCCCCCTGGGCAGGGGCTTGCTGTTCTGGCCGTCCCAGCTGGATCCCCACCGCCAGCGCCTCGTCCTGCCTGCGACGTCCGGCCTCCCCCAG
>DIDB01000101.1 GCA_002417905.1 Pseudomonadaceae bacterium UBA5811 | reverse complement strand
CTGGGCCTGGCGGGCCTTGGTGGCCTTGGCCTTGAAGCGGCGGATAAAGCTTTCCATATGTGCCCGCTGGGCCTGCTGCTTCTCGTAGGCCTGCTGCTGCTGGGCCAGCCGCTCGGCGCGGGTACGTTCGAACGCAGAATAGCCACCGCGATAGAGGCTCAGCTGGCATTGCTCCAGATGGGCAATATGATCCACCACCGCATCCAGAAAGTCCCGGTCATGGGAAATCAGCAACAGGGTACCGGGATAGCGTTTCAGCCAGTCTTCCAGCCAGAGGATGGCATCCATGTCCAGGTGGTTGGTTGGCTCGTCCAGCAGCAGCAGGTCGGAGGGACACATCAGGGCCTGGGCCAGATTGAGGCGCATCCGCCAGCCGCCCGAAAAATCACCCACCGGCTGCATCATCTGCGCCCCGGTAAAGCCCAGACCGGCCAGCAGCTGGCGGGCCCGGGCTTCAGCGCTGTAACCGTTGGCGCTGTCCAGCTCAAGGTGCAGCCGGGCCAGTGCATGACCATCGCCGGCCGCCTCGGCCCGGGCCAGATCAGCCTGGATACGCCGCAGGTCCTGGTCACCGTCCAGTACATAATCCACCGCCTGCCGCGTCAGGTTATCCACCTCCTGACGCATATGGGCAATCCGCCAGTCAGCCGGCAGCTGACAGTCACCACCGTCCGGGCCGATTTCGCCACGCAACAGGGCAAACAGGGTAGATTTTCCGGCACCGTTGGCACCGACCAGCCCGACTTTCTGGCCGGGATGGACGGTCAGGCTGGCGTTATCAAGCAGACGCTGCGGACCGCGCTGCAACTGGAGATTCTGGAGTCGGATCATAGTGGCGCGCAGTCTATCAGCTCCAGACGCTGCCGCAAGCAAGCCCGCGGCCCGGGGTTATCCGGCGTCGGATGACCCGCTGCCCGCCCCGTCCGGGGACACCGCCTTTGCCCGGCTGCGGGTCCTGCCAGCGGACTGCCGGCTACGCCGGGCCGCCGCAGGCGCCGGCGGTGTTGTGGCTTCAGCCACAGTGTCCTCCACAGCAGCTGGCGGAGGACTGATGGCTTCCGGTCCTGCCCGGCCCAGTGCCTCCATCTGCCCGGCCAGGGCCATGGCCTGTCCGGACTCCTCACGCAACTGCTCGGCATAGGCCAGCAGCTGGCCCTGCCGGAACTGCAGCAGGCGCAGGGATTCCTCCAGATCATCCTGGGCCAGCCGTGCCCGGGCATGGGCCCGGTGCTTTCTGGCCATGGCAGTTTTTTCCAGCCGGACCCGGACCCGGACCAGTTTCTTCTGTGCCCGCTCACGCTCTTTTTCCAGGTCTTTCAGCAACTTGTCCTCTTCTTTCTGGCCCTTGCAGCAGGCCTTGTCCAGATACATGACCAGACTGCCGGTCATCTGCTGCAGCAGCCCTAAAGGAGAGCTGACCAGAGGAAACGCATTTTTTTTGCTGGACATGATCCACGCCTTCCAAAATCAACCATTAACGGGGGCCATACTCAAACGCCGGCCCCGGCCCTGCGGAGACACCGGCCACAAAATGCCTAGTGGGACAGCTGCGCGGCATGGGCGGTATGCAGTACCTCAATCAGCTGGTCCTCCAGACCAAAGCGCACCAGCAACTGATGGCCCAGCTGCTCGCGGTCTCCGGCCCTGCCCTGCGCGCAGTGGTCACTGAACGCCAGAATCTGCGTGGTGATTGCCTGCAGCTGCGGGAAAATCTGCCCGGCCAGCGCCAGGGCAGCCTGGTCGTCAAAGGCCTCCGCCTCGGCCAGCAGCTGCTGGTAAATCTCAAAATGCCCGGATGAGCAATAATCCACCAGCAGCTCGCACAGCTGCCGCAGGGCCGGCTCCGGCACGGAACCGCTGCCGTCGTCCAGATGAATCAGGGACTGGATCAGCGTCTGGCGCTCCTCCAGCCAGCGGTCAATCAGCCGGTGTACTCCTCCCCAGCGTTCCTGGGCATTCCGACAGCGCTCCAGCATGAGCCATGCTCCCGATCAGTCAAAGTCCGGCCAGAGTATGCTCCCGGGCCAGTAACGGCAACCGGCTCAGCAGCCGGGCTTTTTCTGGCAGCCCAGTGTCCAGCCGCACAGGCCCAGCAGCAGGATAAACAGCATCAGGCTCCATTCCGGCAGCGTCATGCCCAGCAGGCTCCAGCTGACGTCAATGCACTCGGCACGGCCATGCAGCACCAGCTGCAAAACCTCAGTCACGGCCCGGGTACCGTTGCGCAGCACTCCGGCAGACTGGCAGTCGGGCAGGCTGCCCGGCGGGCCCGCCTGCAGCCAGATCTGGCGCAGGGCCGCCACGGTGCCGGTCAGGGCCACCCCCAGCGCCAGCCCGGCATACAGCTGCCGGCCGCGGCGTCCCGGAGCATGCAGCAGGGCCAGCAGACTGAGCGCACCCAGCCCCATCAGGCAGAAACGCTGGGCCAGGCACAGCGGTGACGGCACCAGCCCCACGGCATATTCCAGGTAGCAGGAAATGACCATTCCCAGCAGGCACCCGGAAAACACCAGCAGAAACAGTGAACGGGAACCGTCCAGAAACATGGGCAGATACCTGCGCGGGGAAAACCCTAACGGTAGATAAACTGCAAAAGTCTGACAAGTGACAGACCGCCCTGGCCAGGGCGGTCCGGAGACGACTATTTGGCCAGACTGGCCGGGGCTGGCAGGGTACCCACCGGTTGCAGACACTCAAGGAACAGCTGGCTGCTGCGCCCGGCATCGCCCTGACGGGCCAGCAGGCAGGCCAGTTCCAGACGGGCCTCCGCACCATGCCCCAGCGGCCGGCTTTCCTCCAGGCCGCCACCTGCCCCGTCCGGCTGGCCCGTACGGGCCTACCGCCCTCCCACGGGCAGCCGCCGGCCCCGACCACCGGCATCGGGGTTCCCGCAGTCCCC
>DIDB01000021.1 GCA_002417905.1 Pseudomonadaceae bacterium UBA5811 | reverse complement strand
CAGACTGGCAGCGGCAAGACTGGGAAGCATGGGATGCATATTTATTATGGTGGAGAGCCTTAAAGGGCTTTGAGTTTGTCACAAAGCTGCAGGCCGAAAAAGCATTCTGGCAGGCCCGCCCCGGAAAAGCCGGACAACAAGGCTACCGGCAGGCTGCTGCCACCTTTTATAATCCGGACTTCTGCTATCCGTGGACTGACCCATGTTCGATAATCTTGCCGACCGTCTTTCCCAGACTCTCCGTCACGTCACCGGAAAGGCCAAGCTTACTGACGACAACATCAAGGACACCCTGCGTGAGGTCCGGATGGCGCTGCTGGAGGCTGATGTAGCCCTGCCAGTGGTCAAGGACTTTGTAAACCGGGTCCGGGAGCGGGCAGTGGGCACCGAGGTTTCCCGGAGCCTGACGCCGGGCCAGGCTTTCGTCAAGGTTGTGCAGGCTGAGCTGGAAGCCCTGATGGGCTCAGCCAATGAAGATCTGGCCCTCAATGCAGCTCCCCCTGCCGTGGTGCTGATGGCTGGTCTGCAGGGGGCAGGCAAGACGACTACTGTAGGCAAGCTGGCCCGCTTTCTCCGTGAGCGTCGCAAAAAAAGCGTCATGGTGGTTTCGGCAGACGTTTACCGGCCAGCAGCAATCCAGCAGCTGGAAACCCTGGCTACCGAAGTGGGGGCCAGTTTTTTTCCTTCAGATATCAGCCAGAAGCCGGTCGATATTGTGCAGGCTGCTCTCCAGGAAGCCCGGCTGAAATTTATTGATGTGCTGCTGGTGGATACGGCGGGCCGGTTGCACATTGACGATGCGATGATGCAGGAAATCCAGGCCATTCACGCCGTAGCAAAGCCAGTGGAAACCCTGTTCGTGGTGGATGCCATGACGGGGCAGGATGCTGCCAATACGGCCCGGGCTTTTAATGAGGCCCTGCCGCTGACCGGGGTGATCCTGACCAAAGTTGATGGCGATGCCCGGGGTGGAGCGGCCCTGTCCGTGCGGGCCATTACGGGCAAGCCGATCAAGTTTCTGGGCATGGGAGAAAAGAGCGGGGCGCTTGATCCTTTTCATCCGGAGCGGATTGCTTCCCGGATTCTGGGCATGGGCGATGTGCTCAGCCTGATCGAACAGGCCGAACAGAATCTGGACCGTGACAAGGCTGAAAAGCTGACCCGCAAGCTGAAAAAGGGTAAAGGCTTTGATCTTGAAGATTTTCGCGACCAGCTGCAGCAGATGAAAAGCATGGGCGGGCTGGGCAGCCTGATGGAAAAGATGCCCAGTGTTGGCGGGATCAATCTGTCGAAAATGGGCAATGTGCAGGATGTTGCCGAAAAGCAGTTTGTCCAGATGGAAGCCATCATCAATTCCATGACTCCAGCCGAGCGGCAGAATCCTGACCTGGTCAGCGGTTCCCGCAAGCGGCGGATTGCCCTGGGATCCGGCACCCAGGTCCAGGATGTCGGGCGGCTGATCAAGCAGCACAAGCAGATGCAGAAAATGATGAAAAAAATGACGGGCAAGGGCGGGCTGAGCAAAATGATGCGGGGCCTGGGGGGCATGCTGCCCGGCCGGCTGCCCGGGCTTTGAGCCGGCTGCCGGTCGTTTTCTGGCTGGTGTCGGGCAAAACGGATTTGCAAAGCGGCCGATATTCCTTAGAATATGCGACCTTTCGGGCCAAAGGCCCTGTAAAACCCAGACTTGCAGTAGCAACTACAGGAATAATCCTTACATGGTAACCATCCGTCTTGCCCGGGGTGGCTCTAAAAAGCGCCCGTTCTATCATCTGACTGTCACCAACAGCCGTAATGCCCGTGATGGCCGTTTCGTTGAGCGCATCGGCTTCTTTAACCCGGTCGCTTCCGGCAACGAAGTGCGCCTGTCGGTCAATGATGAGCGGGTAACTTACTGGCTGGCCCAGGGCGCACAGCCTTCCGGGCGCGTGGCCAAACTGCTCAAGGATAACGCCCGGAACGCTGCCTGATCCGGATGGACAGCCCGTCTGCTCCACCCACCGGGTTACTGGTCCTTGGCAAGGTTGTCTCGGTGCATGGTGTCCGGGGCGAAATCAAGGTGCACTCCTACACGGATCCGATAGACAACCTGCTGGATTACCGTTGCTGGATTTTGCAGCGGGATGGTGAGCAGCGGAGTGTCGAGCTGGTCGGTGGCCGCTGTCAGGGTAATGTCCTGGTAGCCAGGATCAAAGGGCTGGATGACCGGGAGCTGGCCAGAACTTATGCCGGTTTTGAGGTTTGTCTGCCCAGGGATGCGCTGCCACTTCTGGATGATGGTGAGTTTTACTGGCATCAGCTGGAAGGCCTGACGGTCATCAATCAGGACAATCAGCTGCTGGGCCGGGTGCATCATCTGCTGGAAACTGGCGCCAACGATGTTCTGGTGGTGCGGTCCTGTCCGGGTAGTCTGGATGGCCGGGAGCGGCTGTTGCCTTACACCGATCAGTGCGTGTTGTCGGTTGATCTGGATGCAGGCGAAATGCGGGTTGACTGGGACGCCGGATTCTGAGGAACGGGCGCTGTCATGCGTGTTGAAGTCATCACCCTGTTTCCGGAAATGTTTTCGGCGCTCAGTGACTATGGTGTCAGTGGCCGGGCGGTTCGCCAGGGCTTGCTGCAGCTGACCTGCTGGAACCCGAGAAGTTATGCGACTGACCGGCACCAGACGGTGGATGACCGGCCATTCGGTGGCGGGCCGGGCATGGTGATGAAAATCGGCCCTCTGGAAAAAGCGCTGGCTGATGCCCGCCAGGCCGCAGGCGAAGCCGCCCGGGTGATTTATCTGTCTCCCCAGGGGCGCCGGCTTGACCAGTCTGCAGTCCGGGAGCTGGCAGGGCAGGGAAGCCTGATCCTGATCGCTGGCCGTTATGAAGGCATTGATGAGCGCTTTATCGAGGCGTATGTCGATGAGGAATGGTCAATCGGAGACTATGTGCTGTCGGGCGGTGAGCTGCCGGCCATGGTCCTGGTTGATGCGGTAACCCGGCTGCTCCCCGGAGCACTGGGCCATGCGGGCTCCGCTGAGGAAGATTCATTCAGCGACGGCCTGCTGGACTGTCCGCACTACACCCGGCCTGAGGTGTATGCGGGAAAAGCTGTTCCTGAGGTGCTGCTTGGCGGCAATCACGAACACATCCGGCGCTGGCGTTTACAGCAGGCCCTGGGCAGGACCTGGGAACGCCGGGCCGATCTTCTGGATTGCCGCTCGCTTTCTGGAGAAGAACAACAGCTGCTGGCGGAGTATCGCCGCCAGCGGGACGATCGTTAACGTATCGATGGCAAGTCCCGGGGTTTGCCTTCAGGAGCATTCAGCATGACCAACAAGATTATCCAGCAGCTTGAAGCTGAACAGATGACCCGCGAAATCCCGGCTTTTGCTCCGGGAGACACTGTTGTGGTACAGGTCAAGGTGAAAGAGGGTGACCGCCAGCGTCTGCAGGCGTTTGAAGGGGTGGTAATCGGCAAACGCAACCGTGGTCTGAACAGCGCATTTACCGTGCGCAAGATTTCCAGCGGTGTGGGTGTTGAGCGGACATTCCAGAGCTACAGTCCGATGGTGGACAGCATTACGGTCAAGCGCCGTGGTGACGTGCGCAAGGCCAAGCTTTACTATCTGCGTGCCCTGTCCGGCAAGGCAGCCCGGATCAAGGAAAAGCTTTCCTGATTTCGGTGCTGGCCAGAAAGCAGCCTGCGGGCTGCTTTTTTGTTTCTTGATGGCCAGAATTTGCTGGCTTGAGGTATTTCGCATGGCACCCCCGGCAGATCCGCTGATTGATCTGTTTCTTGACAATCTGTGGCTGGAAAAAGGCCTGTCGGATAATACCCGTGAGTCTTACAGCAGCGATCTGGCCCTGTTCAATGGCTGGCTGCAGGTCAGGGGGGTGCCGCTGCTCCAGGCCGGACGTGAGATCATCAGTGACTATCTGGCCTGGCGGGTGGCGCAGGGTTACAAGGCCCGCTCAACCTCTCGCTTTCTTTCTGCAGCCCGGGGTTTTTACCGCTATCTGCTGCGGGAGCGGCGGATTGCCGAAGACCCCACGCTGCGGATTGCCCTGCCGCGCCAGGGCCGGCCTCTGCCCAAAACCCTGTCGGAGCAGGATGTGGAGGCCCTGCTGGCTGCGCCGGATCTGGCAACGCCGCTTGGCCTGCGCGACCGGGCCATGCTGGAGGTGCTGTATGCCTGTGGCCTGCGGGTTACCGAGCTGGTCAGCCTGACTCTTGAGCAGCTCAGCTTGCGTCAGGGCGTACTGCGGATTCTGGGGAAAGGCAGCAAGGAGCGGCTGGTGCC
>DIDB01000043.1 GCA_002417905.1 Pseudomonadaceae bacterium UBA5811 | reverse complement strand
CATAGGCCATCCGGTTGCCCAGACCAATGTCTTCCAGCAGGTCCTCCCAGCAGGCCAGCTGGTATTCGCTGCTGACCTGCTGGCGCCGGGGTTCTGGAATCCGCTCAAGGCTGGAGTCCAGCCCGGCCAGGGCCTTGTTCAGCAGGCGCGGGCCCAGGCTGATGGACTCCGAGCGGCGCTGCTGTTTCAGGGCATGGCGGATATGGGTACGGGCCTTGCCGGTAACCACAAAGCTCAGCCAGGCCGGGTTGGGCCGGGCACCGGGGGCGGTGACGATTTCCACGGTAGAGCCGCTTTCCAGTACCTGGGAGAGGGGGGCCAGCCGGCGGTTGATCCGGCAGGCAATGCAGGCATTGCCAATCCCGGTGTGGACGGCGTAGGCAAAATCTATGGCGGTGGAGCCTTTCGGCAGCTCCATGATGGCGCCCTTGGGGGTGAAGACATACACCTCGTCGGGGAACAGGTCGATCTTGACGTTTTCAATGAATTCCAGGGAGTTGCCGGCCCGCTGCTGCATCTCCAGCACACCCTTGACCCACTGCCGGGCCCGGGCATGGCTGCCCCGGGCACTGTCTTCCGCGGACTTGTACAGCCAGTGGGCGGCGATGCCGTTATTGGCCATGGCTTCCATTTCCCGGGTACGGATCTGGATCTCGATGGGTACGCCGTGCATGCCGAACAGAGTGGTGTGCAGGGACTGGTAGCCGTTGGCCTTGGGAATGGCGATATAGTCCTTGAAACGGCCGGGCAGGGGCTTGTACAGGTTGTGCACCGCACCCAGGACCCGGTAGCAGGTGTCTGCCCGGTCCACCACGATGCGGAAGGCATACACGTCCATGATTTCGCTGAAGGAGCGCCGCTTGTAGCGCATTTTCCGGTAGATGCTGAACAGGTGTTTTTCCCGGCCCAGCACCTCGCCTTCCAGACCCTCCCGGGCCAGGCAGTGCACCAGTGACTGTTCGATCTTGTTGACGATTTCCCGGCGGTTGCCCCGGGCACGGCGGACGGCGGTCTGGATGCGGCTGGCCCGCATGGGGTACATGGCCCGGAACCCGAGGTCCTCAAATTCGACCCGCATGTTGTGCATGCCCAGCCGGTTGGCAATCGGGGCGTAGATTTCCAGGGTTTCCCGGGCAATCCGCCGGCGTTTTTCGCTGTTCAGCACCTCCAGAGTGCGCATGTTGTGCAGGCGGTCAGCCAGCTTGACCAGGATCACCCGGATATCCTTGGCCATGGCCATGGCCATCTTCTGGAAGTTTTCGGCCTGGGCTTCGGCCTTGGTTTCAAACTTGATCTGGGTGAGCTTGCTGACCCCGTCCACCAGCTCGGCCACCGTGCTGCCAAACTGGGCGGCCAGGGCTTCCTTGGGAATGCCGGTGTCCTCGATAACGTCATGCAGCATGGCGGCCATCAGGCTCTGGTGGTCCATGTGCATGTCGGCCAGGATGCTGGCTACTGACAGCGGGTGGGTGACATAAGCCTCGCCACTGCGCCTTCGCTGGCCATCGTGGGCCTGCTCGGCGTAGTAGTAGGCCCGGCGGACCAGGTTGACCTGCTCTTCGTCCAGATAGGCTGACAGGCGGGTGGCAAGACGGTCTAGAGAGGGCAAGGACGTTCTCCCTGCCGATCCGGGCCGGCACAACAGCAGAACGTGAAGGCGCGGCCTGGCATGCTGTTACAGCGCCTCGTGGGTTTCTTCCTCGGTAAAGGACGCGAACAGGGGTTCCTCGGGAAGGATGTCGTCCTGGGCCACGCTGTCACGGTCGACCAGCCCGGCTGCAATTTCCCGCAGGGCAACCACGGTCGGCTTGTCATTTTCCCAGGGCAGCTTGGCTTCCTTGCCACCGGTGGAGATCTGGCGCGCCCGCCGGGTGGCCAGCATCACCAGCTCAAAGCGGTTATCAACATTGTCCAGGCAGTCTTCAACAGTGACGCGGGCCATGGTGTTCCTCAACAGTATCCGGTGGTGTACGAGCCCGAGCGGGCGGCAGGACTGTGCAGTGTAAAAAATCGCCACTGCCAAGGGAAGCGGCTTTGTCAGGCTGACACGTTATGGCAGGCGCTGCAGTACGTACTGTCCGGCAAAGCGGACGGCTTCCCGGCCATCAGCGAGCAGGATCCGGGTGGTCAGGCCCAGCCGGGCCCGGCCATGGCGCTGGTAGGTTTTGCTGAAGCGGTTCCAGAGGGCCTCGTCCGGGGCCGTGCAGATGGCCCGGGCATCTTCGAAAACCGGCAGCGGGTATTCAATCTGGCCGTCCTGGATGACCACCTGACCATGCGGCAGTCCGGCATCCTGCTGGCGCAGCTGCAGCCAGCCCCAGCCGGCCAGTACGGCGGCACTGTACAGGCTGCCCCCAAAGGCGCTGCCAGTATGGTTGGTATTGCCACTGAGCTGCAGGTCCAGCTGCAGCTGCAGGTCCTGCCAGCTGGCCACACGCAGGCCCATGGCCCGGGTCAGGGGGATTTCCCGGTGCAGGGTGGCCTCCAGGGCCTGGATCGGACTGGTCATCCTCGGTTGCTTCCGGCTGCTGATGGAGCTGCCGAGAATCGCTGATCTGTCTGGCAGATTTCAACCGGCTTTTGGCCGCCAGGCGCAGTGGCCGGGACGGGGACCGATTTGCGGATGGTTGCGGCAGGTGTCTGGCCGCCGGGCATACACCCGGCACAGGCGGGTTACCGGGTCCAGATACAGGCAGTCGCCGCTGGCCAGCCGGGTCAGGGTGAACAGGCCGTGCTTCTGGTTGAAATGTTCGACCGTCCCGGCTTTTTGCAGGCGGCGGGCTACCGGTTTCAGCGGTTCGTCCCGTTCGAAGGCATCGGCCTCGCCCAGCCGGATCAGGTCATCCAGCCTGACCTCCACCGGCAGGGTGCAGCAGGTGGCCTGGCAGTCCTGGCACAATCTACGGCTGTAGCGGGGCCAGGTATCCAGCCGCTCCGGGTCGGCGGCGGCAATCACCGGTCTTTTCATGGCAGGGCAGAACACTTCCGGGAGGGGCAGCCATCATACCCGGACGCCGGTGCCCTGCTGTCATGGATTCGCATTGCCATGTTCCGGTGCTAGTTTTAGGGCCATCAACCTTTCAACCTGAACCGAGGTTCTTCCATGTCACAGCTATCCGGCCCGGCTGATGCGGCAGAAGTTGCCGCTTTCCGCGACAGGGTGCTATCGAAACTGACTTACTCCATTGGCAAGGACCCGGCACATGCCTTCGACCATGACTGGTTCGAGGCAATTGCCCTGGCCACCCGGGATCATATGGTGGATCACTGGATGACCCATACCCGGGAGGCGTATACCGCCCGGCGCAAGCGGGTTTACTACCTGTCGCTGGAGTTTCTGGTCGGGCGGCTGCTGGTGGACAGCCTGAGCAATCTGGGCATCCTGGAGGTGGCCCGGGCTGCCCTGGCGGAGCTGGATGTGGATATCGAGCGGATCCGGGGCCTTGAACCGGACGCGGCGCTGGGCAACGGCGGGCTGGGCCGGCTGGCGGCCTGTTTTATGGAAAGCATGGCCACCCTGTGGATTGCCGCCTATGGTTATGGCATCCGCTATGAGGAGGGACTGTTCCGCCAGACGATTATTGACGGCTGGCAGCACGAGCAGTCGGAGAACTGGCTGGACTTTGGCAACCCCTGGGAGTTCGAGCGGCCGGAGGTCTGCTATCTGGTGGGCTTTGGCGGCAATGTGATCCCCAAACCCAACAGTACCGAAAAGAGCCAGCACGCCTGGCACTGGACCGAGGGGGTCCGGGCCATTGCCTATGACACGCCGGTGGTCGGCTGGCGGGGGGCCGGGGTGAATACCCTGCGCCTGTGGCGGGCCCGGGCCGAGGTGGATTTCCACCCGGAGCGTTTCAATGCCGGTGACCACCTGGGTGCGGTGGCCGATGAGGCCCGGGCCGAGAGCATTTCCCGGGTGCTGTATCCGGGGGATAACAACGAGGCAGGCCAGGAGCTGCGTCTGCGCCAGGAGTATTTCTTTGTTTCGGCTTCGCTGCAGGATCTGTTGCGCCGCCATCTGCGCCATTATGGCAACCTCGATGAGCTGCCGGTCTATAACGCCATCCAGATGAATGACACCCATCCGGCCATTGCGGTGGCCGAGCTGATGCGGCTGCTGGTGGACGAGTACAGCATGGACTGGGATCTGGCCTGGGAGCGCACGGTGGCCACCCTGTCCTATACCAACCACACCCTGCTGCCCGAGGCGCTGGAGAGCTGGCCGGTCGGGCTGATGGAGCGGATGCTGCCCCGGCACATGCAGATCATCTACCTGCTCAATGCCTATCACCTGGATGCCCTGCGTGCCCGGGATATCCATGATCTTGACCTGCTGCGCAGTGTCTCGCTGATTGACGAGGGCAATGGCCGGCGGGTGCGGATGGGCAACCTGGCCTTTATTGGCTCGCACCGGGTCAACGGGGTGTCTACCCTGCACACCGAGCTGATGCGCAAGACGGTATTTGCCCAGTTGCACCAGCTGTATCCGGAGCGGATCACCAGCAAGACCAATGGCATCACCTTCCGCCGCTGGCTGTATGAGTCCAATCCCGGGCTGACCGGCCTGCTGGTGGATACCCTGGGCGAGGCGCTGCTGGATGATCCGGAGAACCTGCTGGGCCAGCTGGAAAGTCATGCCAGTGATGCCGCGTTCTGCCAGCGCTTTGCCGCCAGCCGCCAGCACAACAAGAACCTGCTGGCGAAAATCGTTCGCGACCGGCTGGATATCGAGCTGAATCCGGCCGCCCTGTTTGACGTGCAGGTCAAGCGGATCCACGAGTACAAGCGCCAGCTGCTCAACCTGCTGCATACTGTGGCCCTCTACCAGGCCATCCGTGCCGATCCGGGCAAGGAGTGGGTGCCCCGGGTGAAAATCCTGGGTGGCAAGGCGGCCGCCAGCTACCAGCAGGCCAAGCTGATCATCAAGCTGGCCAACGACATTGCCCGGACCATCAATGCCGACCCTACGGTGCGCGGCCTGCTGAAGGTGGTGTTTATCCCCAACTACAACGTCAGCCTGGCCGAGCGAATCATCCCGGCGGCCGACCTGTCCGAGCAGATT
>DIDB01000161.1 GCA_002417905.1 Pseudomonadaceae bacterium UBA5811 | reverse complement strand
CCGGGTGCTGGCCAGCACCCGGCGCACTTCCAGTCCGGTAGCCTCGTTATCCATCACGGCAGACAGCGACTCATGCAAGGCTTCACGATTCATGGCAATTCCTCTCAAATAACGGATGTACGCTGTCTCAGGCATCCTGCAGCAGGGGCTGCAGGGCTTTGTCCACGGCCTCGCGTGCCCGGAAAATCCGTGAGCGGACCGTTCCGACAGGGCACTGCATGGCCCGGGCGATTTCCTCGTAGCTCAGGCCCTCGAACTCCCGCAGGGTCAGGGCAGTCCGCAGATCATCCGGCAACTGCCGGATCGTCTGGTGAACCGTTTTTTCGATTTCATCCCGTAACAGGGCCCGTTCAGGCGACTCCAGATCCTTCAGGCCATGATCACCTTCATAGAACTCGGCATCATCCGGACTGACATCCGTATCCGGTGGACGCCGGCCTCTGGACACCAGCCAGTTTTTGGCCGTATTGATGGCAATCCGGTACAACCACGTATAAAACGCACTGTCCCCCCGGAAGTTCGGCAAGGCCCGATAGGCCTTGATAAAAGCTTCCTGGGCAATGTCCTGGGCTTCATGGGGATCACGGACAAACCGCACAATCAGACCCAGAATCTTGTGCTGATACTTGGCTACCAGCAAATCAAAAGCCCGCCTGTCACCCTGCTGCACACGCTCGACCAACTGCTGGTCCTGCTCCTGGGTTAGCATGAACACTCCTCATCAAGAGATACTTGCTTTTGCCAGCGAGTTGACCTGTCCGGATAGACACAGCCCCCGCATAAAAGTTCGCTGCTTCCGGCATTTCCGGTCTGGCGGACCGGCCCGTGCCGCAACGGGGTTCAGGGTGCCACCAGAGTCCACTGCCGCCCGAGCCGCTGGGCAGAAACTGGCAGGCGGGTACCCAGCTGCTGGGCCCACAGGGAAACCCGGTACTCTTCCAGCATCCAGCGATACAGCAGCAGGGCTGCATCGTGGCGGCCCTCGGCAGCATGATGTTCTGCCCGGGCCAGATACTGCTCCCGGTAGCCGGCCAGCTCCTGGGTCAGCATCCGCTCACGCGGTATCTGGGCGGCTGCCCGCTCCAGACGAAGAGCCGCCGCCTGCAGATAGCGCGGCAGCTCTTTAAGCCAGACCAGTGGGGTCTCCCGGACAAAGCCGGGATACACCAGACCGGCCAGCTGGGTCCGCACGTCATTCAGGGTCATGGCCAGCGCCAGATCAATCCGGCCCCGGAAATGCTTCTGCAGCGCATGGTGGCGCTTCAGGATCTCTAGCACCAGGGCGGCGAGCACCTGTGCCTGGGGTGCCCACTGCGCCAGCCGGCGGCCAGCCAGGGCCGCCAGGGCCTCCCCGCTGCGGGGCAGCGCATCTTCACCATCCAGCAGGGCGCTGTCCAGACTGGCCAGCAGAATATCCTCCACCAGGCTGTCCACCCGCCCCAGATCCCGGTACAGCAGGCCCATTTCAGTTACACCGGGCAGCTTTTTGCGCAAAACAGCGGCCTGAGCGGCCAGTTGCTGCAATAACAGCCGCTGCAGGGCCCGCCGGTGCTGATAATCGGCTTCATCCCGGGTCGGGAAACGCTTCTCCCGGACACCCTCCTCACTGTCGGTCAGTGCCGGATACACCGTCAGGGACAGCCCGGCCACCGGCTGGCTGACGGTTTCCGGCACCCCGGCAAATGTCCTGGCCTCAACCGGCAGACTGGCCATCGATGTGGTATCAGACAGCGGAACCAGCACGGCCTGGGCGGCCCCGGCAAAGCGGCTCACCAGTCCGGACAGCTCCCGGCCTTCGCCCAGGGGCTGGCCATCAGCATCCAGCACCTCAATGTTCATTTTCAGATGGTCATCCAGCTGGGCATCGGCCTCAGACCAGGCCTCGGCCGGAACCCGGACGCCAGTCATGCGCTGCAGCTCATGACCCAGTGCCGCGGCCAGACTGCCCTCGGCAAAGGTCAGCCGCTTCAGGGCCGCCGCCACAAAATCCGGAACCGGCACAAAGTTTTTGCGCAGATTTTTGGGCAGATTGCGGACCAGGGCAACGGCCCTGGCTTCCAGCAGACCGGGCACCAGCCACTCCAGCCGCCCGGCGGGCAGTCGGGACAGCAAGGGAACAGGCACTTGCAGGGTGACACCATCCCGTGGATGGCCTGGCTCAAAGTGGTAGAGCAGCGGCAGGGATACGCCATCCAGAACCAGGCTGTCGGGATACTGGAGTGGCGTTACCTCCCGGGCATCCCGGGCCAGCACATCCTCCTCACGCATCAGCAGCAGATCAGGCTGGCGGGCGCTTTCACGCCGGTACCAGCGGTCAAAGCTGGCCGTCTGGCAGATATCCGCCGGAATCCGGGCCTCATAATAGCGATACAGGGTCTCCTCATCCGCCAGGATATCGCGGCGCCTGGCCTTGGCCTCCAGCTCGTCCAGCTGCTCCAGCAGCGCCCGGTTGGCCGCCAGACAGCGGGCCTGACTGAGTATTTCGCCCCGGACCAGTCCCTCACGGATAAACAGTTCCCTGGCCAGCTGCGGATCATGGGGGCCATAGTGAACCCGGCGCCGGCCGACAATGATCAGGCCATACAGGCTGACCTGCTCAAAGGCCACCACCTGGCCACGCTTCTTTTCCCAGTGCGGCTCCAGCCAGGTTTTTTTTACCAGATGGGTCGCCAGCGGCTCAATCCAGTCCGGCTCGATCCTGGCCACCATCCGGGCAAACAGCTGGCTGGTCTCCACCAGCTCGGCCGCCATCAGCCAGTTGGGCTTCCTGCGGCCCAGCACACTGCCCGGATGCACCCGGAAACGGCGCTGCCGGGCACCACTGTAATCACCCTCTTCCGTTTTCTGGCCAATCTGGCTGAGCAGCCCGGCCAGAATAGCTTTATGCACGGCCGCATAATTCCTGGCCCGCTGCCCGGCTTCGCGATTTTCCTGTTGCCGGGCCAGCCCGGCATTCACCCGGATGTCCGTGGTCAGCGCCTGCGCCCGGGCTTCATCCGGCGCTGCTGGCCCGGCCACCGTTACCAGCTTCAGTTCACGACACAGCAACAGCAGCTGGCGATGGGCATCCCGCCATTCCCGCATCCGCAGGTAGTTCAGGAAATGCGTCCTGCACCAGTTACGCAGGGCATTGCTGCCCAGCACCTGACGCTGCGTCTCAAACTCCTGCCACAGATTGATCAGCACGGCAAAGTCCGAGTCCGGATCTTTCCAGCGGGCATGCGCCTGGTCCGCCGCCTGCTGCCGCTCCACCGGACGCTCCCGGGGATCCTGTACGGACAGGGCACTGGTCACAATCAGCATGTCCTCCAGACTGCCCTGCTGATGCCCCTCCAGCAGCATCCGGCCCAGCCGGGGATCAACCGGCAACCGGGCCAGCTGCTGGCCCAGCACCGTCAGCTGACCGCTGGCCGTAACCGCCGACAGCTCCTGCAGCAGGGTAAAACCGTCCTTGATGGCCCTGCCATCCGGCGGTTCGATAAAGGGAAAATCCTCGATGCGGCCCAGCCGCAAATGCAGCATCTGCAGGATGACTGCGGCCAGGTTGGTACGCAGGATTTCCGGGTCGGTAAAGGCCGGCCGCCCCAGAAAATCCGCCTCGCTGTACAAACGGATGCAGATGCCTGGCCCGATCCGGCCACAGCGCCCCTTGCGCTGGTCGGCACTGGCCTGGGCAATGGCCTCGACCGGCAGCCGCTGCACCTTGGCCCGGTAGCTGTAGCGGCTGATCCGTGCCACGCCGGTATCAATCACATAGCGGATCCCCGGTACAGTCAGTGAAGTCTCCGCCACGTTGGTGGCCAGCACGATCTTGCGCGCCGGGCGGGGCTGAAAAATCTTCTGCTGCTCGGCCGGCGTCAGCCGGGCATACAGCGGCAGAACTTCAGTAAAGCGCAGGCTGGCCCGGCGCAGCACTTCGGCCACCTCGCGGATTTCCCGCTCACCAGGCAGGAAGACCAGCACATCACCCGGCCGCTGCCCGGTCTGGCGCTCATGCCCGTCGATTTCCGACAGGGCGGCCTGTATCCCCTGCTCTACTGACAGATCATCCATCAGCGGTTCGCCGTTCTCGTCCAGCTCGGCAGCCAGTGGCCGGTACCAGGTGTCAACAGGCCAGGTCCGGCCAGATACCTCGATGACCGGCGCATCACCAAAGTGACGGCTGAAGCGCTCCAGATCAATGGTCGCCGAGGTGATGATGAGCTTGAGATCCGGGCGCCGGGGCAGCAGGGTTTTCAGAAAGCCCAGCAGAAAATCGATATTCAGGCTGCGCTCATGGGCTTCATCGACAATCAGCGTGTCATAACGCTCCAGAAAGCGGG
>DIDB01000191.1 GCA_002417905.1 Pseudomonadaceae bacterium UBA5811 | reverse complement strand
AATTTGCGCCGGTTGCAAGCATTCAGCCGCCCTATAACCTGTTCGAGAGGGGTATCGAGGCGGATCTGTTGCCATATGCCCGCAACCATGATCTGGCCATGCTGTGTTACGGCTCCCTCTGCCGGGGACTGCTGTCTGGCCGGATGCAGCCGGATACCCGGTTTTCCGGCGATGATCTGCGCAAGGTTGATCCCAAGTTCCAGGCTCCGCGTTATGCCGGCTATCTTGCTGCGGTGGAGGATCTTGCCGTACTGGCCCGGGAGCATTATGGCCAGTCCGTGCTGGCCCTGGCCGTGCGCTGGGTCCTGCAGCAGCACAGCCGGGCCATTGCCCTGTGGGGTGCCCGCCATCCCGGTCAGCTTGAGGATGTGGACAGGGTGTCCGGCTGGGAGATCAGTGCAGAAGATCTGATCCGGATTGACCAGATCCTTGTGCACCGGATTCCTGATCCGGTAGGGCCACAGTTCATGGCGCCACCCGCCCGGACCTGAGGCCTGTCCCCGATGGCCGGATGGTTATCCATCCGGCCTGGCCCGATGCTCTGAAACAGAAGGATGTGAACCATGATTTACCGACCACTGGGCCGAAGTGGCCTGCAAGTCAGTGTTCTTGCTCTGGGGAGCATGACCTGGGGTGAACAGAATACGGAGTCTGAAGGCTTTGAGCAGATCCGGATGGCCCGGGCTGCCGGAGTCAATTTCATGGATACGGCCGAGCTGTATCCGGTGCCTCCCAGGGTGGAGACGGCGGGCGCGACCGAGATCATCATCGGCAATTACTTCAGGCAGCATGGCGGGCGCAGTGACTGGATTATCGCTACAAAGGCGGCTGCACCCGGGCACGGGATCACCCATATCCGCCATGGTAAAAACCATTTTGACCGTGCCAGCCTGATGGCAGCGGTAGAAGGCAGCCTGCGGCGCCTGCAGACCGATTACATTGATCTTTACCAGTTGCACTGGCCCGATCGTCAGAGCAACTACTTTGGCCAGCTGGGTTACCAGCATGATCCAGCGGCCCATATCACGCCTGTCGAAGAGACGCTGGCGGTGCTGGATGATCTGGTCAAGAGTGGCAAGATCCGCCATGTCGGGTTGTCTAACGAAACCCCATGGGGAGTACACCGCTTCCTGCATCTGGCCGAAACCCATGGCTGGCCCCGGCCGGTTTCCATCCAGAACCCCTACAACCTGCTCAACCGCAGTTTTGAGGTGGGCCTGGCCGAAATGGCCATCCGTGAGCAGATCGGCCTGCTGGCCTATTCGCCGCTGGCTTTTGGCCTGCTTTCCGGTAAATACGAGAACGGCGCCCGACCTGCAGCAGGTCGCCTGACCCGTTTTGAGCGCTTCACACGTTATGACAGTCCGCAGTCCAGGAGCGCCGCCTCGGCATATGTCCGGTTGGCCCGGGAGTATGGTCTTGATCCGGCCCGGCTGGCCCTGGCCTATGTCACCGAACAACCCTTCGTCACCAGCAACATCATCGGGGCGACCACGCTTGAGCAACTGGGTAGCAACCTGGCCAGTCTGGAACTCAGGCTGGATGATGTGCTGCTGGCAGAGATTGAAAAAATTCATTGCAACCAGCCTAACCCTGCACCCTGAGTGCTGTTCTGGCCGGATATTCCGGGGGAGAGGCTTGTTCCGATTTTATTATAAAAATATTCCGAATGAATATTATGTTCCGGTTTCTGATTCCACTAGATTGTTAGTGCACGTACTGAACGGATAACCCTTGAGCCGTGCGGATTCCTCACCAAAACTGGAGGAGCCGCCGGCCAGGGCATGGCTCTTCCTTTTTCGACAGATTTCTGCCTGTTGTTTGTGGAGTTAGCCATGGCTAGTGTCAAGCCTGTTTCTGTTTTGAGTGATTTTCCCGTCCAGTCGGTCCAGTCCTTTGAAATCTGCCCTTTCAAGGACGAAGTGCTAGGTGCAGAAGTACTGGGTCTTGATACCGGATCAGTTCTGGGCCTTGAGGACTTTACCCGTATTTACCGGGCCTTTTTGCGCTACAAGGTGCTGGTTTTCCGCAACCAGAGCATTACGCCGGAACAGCAGGTCCGCTTCAGCCGTCTTTTTGGCGAGCTGCAGATCCATGTACTCCGGCAGTTTCTGCTGCCCGGCCGCCCCGAAGTTTTTGTGATATCCAATATCCTGGACGAACGGCACCAGCCGGTCGGACTGGGCGATGCCGGAAAATTCTGGCACTCCGACCTGTCCTACAAGGCATTACCCAGCATGGGCGCCATGCTGCATGCCCGGACGCTGCCGGAGGATGGCGGAGATACCCTGTTTGCTGATCAGCAGCTGGCTTATGAGCGGTTGCCTGAACCAGTGCAGCGAAGACTGGATGGCCTGCAGGCCAACCATTCCTATACGGCCACGTACCACCAGCCCCGGCATGGAGATCACTGGCGGCCGGTCCTGACCAGCGCCCAGCTGGAGGAGGTGAAGGAGGTACTGCATCCGGTGGTCCGGACCCATCCGGAGACCGGCCGCAAGGGGCTGTTTGTCAGTGAAAGCTTTACGACCCGGATTGAGGGGCTGGTGGATGAGGAAAGCCGCCGGCTGCTGGATCAGTTGTTTGCCCATAGCATCCGGCCGGAGTTCATCTATCGCCACCGCTGGCAGGAGCATGACCTGCTGTTCTGGGACAACCGGGCGCTGATCCATCTGGCTACTGGCTGCCCGGATCACCTGCCGCGGCGCATGCACCGCACCACCATTCAGGGTGACGCACCATTCTGAGTCCTGTTCAGATCAGGCTTTCGCGGGAGAATTCATGTCTTTGCAACTGATCGGGCCGGTTGCCAGCCTGTGGCGTATGGTGGCCTGCCTTGGCCTGTGCTCCAGTCTGCTGGCTACCCTGCTGCCTTTGCCGGGACAGGCAGCCGAAACACTGCGGATTGCCGAGCAGCACGGTATTGTTTACCTGCTGCTGGATATTGTCCGTGACCAGCAGCTGATTGAAAAACAGGGTCGTGCGGCGGGACTGGAGATCCGGGTGGACTGGGTGCGCCTGTCGGGCGGGCCCGCCATGAATGATGCCCTGCTGTCCGGGAGCATTGATATTGCCGGTGCCGGCATTGGTCCGCTGCTGACCGTCTGGGACCGTACCCTGGGGCGGCGCAATGTACGGGCTCTGGCATCACTGGGGCTGTTTCCCTATTACCTGCTGAGCAGCAACCCCAGGGTCAGGAGTATTGCCGATCTGGGGCCGGCTGACCGTATTGCGCTGCCGGCCGTGGGCGTTTCAGTCCAGGCCAGGCTGCTGCAGTATGCGGCCGCCCGGGCATGGGGCGACCAGGCAGCGAGCCGGCTGGATCCGTATACGGTGGCGGTACCGCACCCGGAAGCGGCAGCTGCCCTGGTCAGCGGCGGTACAGAGCTGAACGGGCATTTTTCCGTACCACCGTTTCAGAACCAGGAGCTGCAGAATCCGGCTGTCCATGTCGTCCTGGACAGTTATGACCTGCTGGGGCCCAACTCGCCGGCCCTGCTGTATGCCACGGAGCGGTTTCGCCAGGAGCATCCTGCCGTCTGTCAGGTCTTTCTGGCCGCACTGGAGGAGGCTGCCCGCCTAGCCCAGTCCGACCGGGCGGCGGCGGCCAGGATCTATCGACGGGCTGCGGGTCCGGAAACCGATCCGGTGCTGCTGAAAGCGGTACTGGATGATCCACGCATTGAGTTCAGCATCGTTCCGCGTAATACCTGGCCACTGGCTGATTTTCTGTCCAGGACCGGCGTCCTGAAAAACCGGCCCCACTCCTGGCAGGATTATTTTTTCACCGACCCACGCATTGCAGACGGGAGCTGACATGAATCTGATTTCCCCTGTTTTTCAGCCGCTTTTGCAGGTGCAGCAGGTTTCGCTGGATTACCAGACCGACCGGCACCTTGTCCGGGCCACCCATCAGGTCAGTTTTGCAGTAGATCCGGGGGACCGCTTTGTCCTGCTGGGGCCTTCCGGTTGCGGAAAATCTACCCTGCTGAAAGCCGTGGCCGGCTTTGTCCGGCCCAGTGAAGGCCAAATTCTGCTGGCGGGCCAGCCATTGCAGGGAGCCGGGCCAGACCGGGTCGTGGTTTTCCAGGAGTTTGACCAGCTGCTGCCTTGGAAAACGGTCAGGCAGAACATCATGTTTCCCCTGCAGGTGTCCCGGCAGCTGGGCAAGACGGAAGCCGGGCAGCAAGCCATGCATTTTCTGGCCCGGGTTGGTCTTGACCGGTTTGCCGATGCCTACCCGCATACCCTGTCAGGTGGCATGAAAGCGCGGGTGGCCATTGCCCGGGCGCTGGCCATGCAGCCCAGGGTCCTGCTGATGGATGAGCCCTTTGCCGCCCTGGATGCCCTGACCCGCCGCAAGATGCAGGAGGAGCTGCTGCAGCTCTGGAGTGAATCGAAATTCACGCTGCTGTTCGTGACCCACTCCATTGAGGAAGCTCTTCTGGTAGGCAACCGTATTCTGCTGCTATCCCCCCATCCTGGACGGGTCAGAGCTGAGGTGCACAGCCATGCCTTTGGTCTGCAGGGCGAGCAGGGGCCGGCTTTCCAGCAAGCCGCCGGGCGCATCCACCGGCTGCTGTTTGATACGGACGGACCGGCAGAGGGTGATGTGCCGGCCGCTGAGCGTCATATCGCCTGAGGAGTTTTGCCATGGCCCTGAATGTGACAGTCCGGCCGGAATATGAGATGAAACTACCTCCACTGACGGAGCGGCCTGTGGCCAGGGAACTGTCCCTGCTGCAGCGCCTCTGGTTGCAGGCATGGTTGCGGCGCCTGCTGATTTTGCTGGTTCTGGCGGGGGTTTGGGAGCTGGGTGCCCGTTACCAGGATAATGATCTGCTGCTGCCCGGTTTTTTCCGGGTGGCCAGCGCCCTGGCCGATGGCGTATGGAGTGGGGAGCTGCTGGTTAGGGCAGCCATTTCGCTGGATATGCTGTTAAAAGGCTACCTGCTGGGTATTGCCTTGGCGTTTGTCATGACCAGTCTGGCAATCAGTTCCCGGCTGGGACGTGACCTGCTGTCCACGCTGACCGCCATGTTCAACCCGCTGCCGGCAGTGGCCCTGTTACCCCTGTCTCTGCTCTGGTTCGGGCTGGGTGAGTTCAGTCTGCTGTTTGTGCTGGTGTACTCGGTGATCTGGTCCATGGCGCTGAATACCTACGCCGGATTCCAGGGGGTGCCGGACACCCAGCGCATGGTCGGACACAACTATGGGCTGCAGGGGCTGCGTTTTATTGCGCTGATCCTGGTTCCGTCAGCGCTGCCTGCCATTTTTTCTGGTCTGCGGATCAGCTGGGCCTTTGCCTGGCGGACCCTGATTGCCGCCGAGCTGGTGTTTGGCGCTTCGTCCGGTAAGGGCGGGCTGGGTTGGTACATCTTTCAGAACCGCAACGAGCTGTATACCGACCGGGTGTTTGCCGGACTGGTGATGGTCATCCTGATTGGCCTGGTCATGGAAAACCTGATTTTTGGCCAGCTGGAGCGTTATACCCTGCGGCGCTGGGGCATGCAGCGCTAAATACGGACTCGTGGGTCGAGACCAGATGGTTGGACCGGCGTTTTTCATAAACTTGGCAGCCTTTTTGTAAGGCTGCCCCTGATTCTGGAGCAGCCTATGACACTGAATTTTTACCGGTTACTGATGGGTGCACTGGGGCTGTCTGCACTGCTGCTGGCTTCTGTAGTCCATGCAGAGGGGCATCTGCGGATTGCCCGGCAGTTCGGGATTGGCTACCTGCTTCTGGATGTGGTCCGGGACCAGCAACTGATTGAAAAGCATGGCCGGGCACGGGGGCTGGACATAACCGTTGAATGGCACAGCATTTCCGGAGCCACCGCGATGAACGAGGCATTGCTGTCCGGAGCGCTGGATGTGGTTTCAGCAGGGGCTCCTCCCATGCTGGCCATCTGGGACCGGACCCTGGGCCAGCAGAATGTCCGGGCGCTGGCCGCCTTGGGGTCTTTGCCAAACTACCTGCTGAGCAACCGGCCAGAGGTCAGAACGCTCCGGGACTTCACGGCGCAGGACCGGATTGCCGTTCCGGCAGCCGGAGTGGGCTTCCAGTCCCGGGTCCTGCAGATTGAGGCCGCCAGACTGTTTGGTCGCCAGGACTTCCGCCATTTCGACCATATTTCGGTCAGCCTGCCCCATCCGGATGCCACGGCAGAACTGGTCTCGGGAGCTACGGAGGTGACGGCGCACTTTTCCAGCCCGCCGTTCCAGTATCAGGAGCTGGGCAATGCAGGTGTGCACAAGGTCATCAGCTCCTACGACATTATGGGCGGCCCGGCTACCTTCAACCTGCTGTATGCCACGCAAGCGTTTCACGACAGCAATCCGCAAACTTGTGCTGCCCTGTATGAGGCGCTGGCCGAGGCAGAAAGCTGGATCAGGGCTCACAGGCCGGAAGCGGCAGAAACCTATCTCCGGGTACAGCACTCCAGGCTGCCCTTGGGCTTTGTCCGCCGGATTGTGGAGGATCCGGAAATTGACTTCACCATCAGCCCGCAGCGCACCCAGGTGTATGCCAGCCAGCTGTATGAGCTGGGGATCCTGAAACACCGGGCGGCTTCCTGGAAGGATTATTTTTTCAGGGAAGCCTATGCCCGGCCGGGTAGCTGAGGAGGTACGGGTGTCTGTCAATTTTTCAGTGGTCCGGCTTTACCTGAACGGACAATGGCAGGCCGCTGCTGATGGCCGGACTCTGCCGGTCATCAATCCGGCCACTGGTGCCCGGGCCGGTGAGGTGGCTGTTGCGGGCCCGGCCGAGCTGGCCCTGGCAGTAACCGCTGCTGCAGAGGGTTTCCAGCGCTGGAAGGCCACTCCGGCCAGCCAGCGGGAGAGCGTGCTGCGGGAAGCGGCCTGGCTGTTGCGGGAGCGGGCCGGGCAAATTGCTCCCTGCCTGACTGGTGAGCAGGGAAAACCGCTGGCTGAAGCCCGTGATGAGCTGCTGGCCAGTGCCAGGCTGATCGAGTGGTTTGCCGGAGAGGCTACCCGTATCTATGGCCGGCTGGTTCCATTCCGGGAGGCCGGCGTGCAGTCCCTGGTCCTCCGGGAGCCTCTGGGGCCGGTAGCGGCTTTTACGCCGTGGAATTTTCCGGTCAGCCAGATCGTGCGCAAACTGGCACCTGCTCTGGTGGCCGGTTGCTCTGTCGTTATCAAGGGTCCTGAGGAAGCGCCTTCTGCGGCGGCTGCCCTGATCCAGGCCTTTGCCGATGCCGGAGTTCCTGATGGAGTTATGGGGCTGCTGTTTGGTGATCCGGCCGAAATTTCCCGTTATCTGATCAGTCATCCACTGATCCGCAAGGTGTCTTTTACCGGCTCCACGGAAGTGGGGCGCCAGCTGGCCAGTCTGGCCGGGCAGCACCTGAAACCACTGACTCTGGAGCTGGGTGGCCATGCTCCGGTCATTCTGGCCGGGGATGCTGATCTGGCGGTGGCATTACCCCAGCTGGCGGCCCTGAAGTTTCGCAATGCCGGTCAGGTCTGTATTGCTCCGACCCGGTTTCTGGTACAGCGTCAGCGCTTTCAGGAGGCTATTGAGCGTTTTGTCGGGCTGGCTGCCGCCCTGAAAGTCGGAAACGGGCTGGAAGCGGGTGTGCAGATGGGCCCCCTGGCCCATGAGCGGCGGCAGCTGGCGCTGACAGCCCTGCTGGATGATGCCCGGCAGCAGGGAGGCGAGCTGCATCTGGGCGGCAGCCCCTGTGCTGGCCCCGGCTATTTTTTTGCACCCACCGTGCTGAGCCGGCTGCCGGTCAGTGCCCGGCTGATGCAGGAGGAGCCGTTTGGTCCTGTTGCCCTGTTCCTGCCCTTTGATGAGGACGACGAGGCCATCACTGAGGCCAACCGTCTGGCCTATGGGCTGGCGGCTTATGCCTATAGCTGTTCCGGGTCCCGGCTGCGGGCCTTTCGCGAGGGTATTGTCAGCGGCCTGCTGGCACTGAATCAGACCAGTCTGGCTTGGCCAGAACTGCCATTTGGAGGCATCCGGGATTCTGGTTTTGGCCGGGAGGGCGGGCCGGAAGCCATTGAAGAATATCTGTATAGCCGGACAGTCAGTCAGGCCTGGGCCTGAGTATTACTCAAGGAGATCTTATGCGTTATCTGTTATGGACCGCCCGGCTACTGGCCGGGCTGCTCGCGGGCACAGGCTGGGCCCTGGCGGGTGAACCGCCGCTCAAGGTGGGAACCAATGCCAGCTTTTTCGGACCTCTGGAAGTGGCAGCGGCAGAGGCGGGCAAACAGGGGCTGGCGGTTGACGTCATCGAGTTCAATGATCCGGTGGCACCCAATCTGACTTTGGCCAGTGGCGAGATTGATGCCAATTATTTTCAGCATGCCCTGTTTCTGGATATGGTAAACCGGGAGCGGCATCTGGATCTGCTGCCCTATGCGGAGGGGATTTACGGCCGTACGGGGCTTTATTCCAAAAAATACGGCCGGCTGGCTGATTTGCCGGTGGGTGCCCGGGTGGCCCTGGCTGGCGATCCGGTCAATTTTGGGCGAGGCCTGCGCCTGCTGCAGCAGGCGGGCCTGATCCGCCTGCGTGAAGGAACAGCAGAAAACGCCAGTCTTGCAGATGTCGTGGACAATCCCAAAAAGCTGGTGATCCTGGAAGTTGATTTTCACCAGCTGCCACTGGCCGTTGATGATGTGGATCTGGCCCAGGAGTTTGCCCACTTCCTGATTGCCGCTGGAACCCTTGATCCGCACCAGGCCCTGTTCTGGGAGCCGGTTACAGAAAGTCGGCGTTATGGCATCAGGTTTGTCATCCGGCCGGAAAGCCGCAGTGATCCCCGGCTGGCCCGTTTTGTCCGGATCTATCAGCAGTCACCGGTCGTGCGGGCTGCCCTGGACCGGCAGTATGACGATTTGTATGTACGGGTCTGGGAGCAGCCGTGATGGAGGAGACTGCACCCATGTACGATTACATCATTGTCGGCGGTGGCAGTGCCGGCTGTGTGCTGGCCAACCGTCTGAGTGCGGATGGGCGTTACCAGGTCGCCCTGCTGGAGGCTGGCGGGGCGGGCCGGCATCCGTCGTTCCATATCCCGGTCGGTTATGTCTGGAACCGGGCCCATCCCAGAGGTAACTGGCTGTTCCAGACCGAGCCGGAACCCGGTACGGGAAACCGGACCATCCTCTGGCCGCGGGGCAGGGTACTGGGGGGCTCCTCGGCCATCAATGGTCTGCTGTATATCCGGGGTCAGCCCGCCGACTATGACCACTGGCGGGCGCTGGGCAACCCGGGGTGGGGCGGGGACGATGTGCTGCCGCCTTTTGTCCGCGCAGAGGATCGGGCCCGGGTGGCCAGGACCCGGCCTTGTCCGGGCGGGGCGCTGGTGGCGTCGGGACAGTCCAGTGGCGCTCCCCTCGACCCG
>DIDB01000211.1 GCA_002417905.1 Pseudomonadaceae bacterium UBA5811 | reverse complement strand
TTTTGTGGGTGCTCCGGTCCGGGAACAGCGGCTGGCCCAGCAGCGGACGGCGGATCTGAACGACGCCTGGCAGACCCTGAAAGACCCGGTGCGCCGGGCCCGGCATTTGCTGGCCCTGCAGGGGCATGAACTTCCGGAGGAGGCTACGGTGCAGGATCCGGAGTTTCTGCAGCAGCAGATGGCATGGCGGGAGGAGCTGGAGACCCTGCGCGACACGGGAGACCGGGCGGGGCTGGTGGCATTCCGCCACCGTCTGGGAGCAGCCCGCCAGGCCCTGGAGGCTGCATTTTCAGCAGCCTGGTCACAGTCCGGGCAGCCGCTGCTGGCGGAAAGGCTGGTGCGGCGCATGCAGTTTCTGGCCCGGCTGGAGCAGGAGCTGCGCCGCCTGGATGAGCAGCTGGACGAAAATGAAGACTGAGCAGGTGGACCATACCTGAGCGTATGTCCGCCCGGACAGGAGGAGTTGCGTATGGCCCTGCTGCAGATTGCCGAGCCCGGACTGAGTCCGAAGCCCCATGCCCACCGGCTGGCCGTGGGCATTGACCTGGGCACCACCCATTCACTGGTGGCCGCCGTGCGCAGTGGCGAGGCCCGCTGTCTGCCTGATCCGTCCGGAGCCGTTATCCTGCCTTCGGTAGTGCGTTATTGCGCGGATCACGTAGACGTTGGCCAGGCGGCCCGGGCGGCGCTGAGCCTGGACCCGCTGAATACCATTGCCTCCGTCAAGCGTCTGATGGGGCGCGGGGTGGAGGATATCCGTCAGCTGGGCCGGCAGTTGCCATACCACTTTGTTGCTGGCGACTCCCGGATGCCTTTTATTGATACCTGCCAGGGGCCCAAAAGTCCGGTGGAGGTTTCTGCAGAGATTCTCCGGATCCTGCGCCAGCGGGCCGAGGCCAGTCTGGGAGGCGAACTGGTAGGGGCCGTGATTACTGTTCCGGCCTATTTCGATGATGCCCAGCGGCAGGCCACCCGGGATGCGGCCCGGCTGGCCGGGCTGAATGTCCTGCGCCTGCTGAACGAGCCTACCGCCGCAGCGGTGGCCTATGGGCTGGACCGTCAGGCGGATGGGCTGGTGGCAATCTATGATCTGGGCGGAGGAACTTTTGATATTTCCATCCTGCGCCTGAGCCGGGGGGTCTTTGAGGTCCTGGCCACCGGTGGCGACAGTGCCCTGGGTGGGGATGACCTGGATCATGCCGTAGCGGAGTGGATTCTGGCGCAGGCGGGCAGTACTGGCGACCTGTCGCCGGCGGAGCAGCGCCAGCTGTTAACGCTGGCCTGTCAGGCCAAGGAGACGCTCAGCCATGCAGGGCAGGTGCCACTGGCCTATGGCCACTGGCAGGGTGTACTGTCCCGCAGCCAGTTCGAGATGCTGATCGGGCCACTGCTGGCCCGGACCCTGAAAGCCTGCCGCCGGGCTCTGAGGGATGCGGAGCTGGAACCGGGGGCCATTCACCGCGTGGTCATGGTGGGCGGCTCAACCCGGATTCCCCGGGTCCGTACGGCGGTGGGTGAGCTGTTTGGCTGTGCGCCGTTAACGGATATCGACCCTGATCAGGTGGTGGCCATCGGTGCCGCGCTGCAGGCCGATGCCCTGGCTGGCAACCGGCGGGATGATCTGCTGCTGCTGGATGTGATTCCCCTGTCGCTGGGGGTAGAGACCATGGGCGGCCTGATGGAAAAGATCATTCCGCGCAATACTGCCATTCCGGTGGCCCGGGCCCAGGAGTTCACCACGGCCCGGGATGGCCAGACGGCGATGATGATCCATGTGCTGCAGGGTGAGCGGGATCTGGTCCGGGACTGTCGTTCCCTGGCCCGTTTCGAGTTGCGGGGCATTCCACCGATGCTGGCCGGTGCAGCCAAAATCCGGGTGACTTTCCAGGTGGATGCCGATGGCCTGCTGGAGGTCTCTGCCCGGGAGCAGGGCTCCGGTGTGGAGGCCAGCGTACAGGTCCAGCCGTCCTATGGCCTGAGTGATGGTGAAATCACCCGGATGCTGGAGGCTTCCGGCCGTTATGCCGGAGAGGATCGCCAGGCCCGTACCCTGCGCGAGCATCAGGTGGAGGCCCGCCGCCTGCTGGAGGCAGTGGCGGCTGCCCTGGCGGCCGATGGCTCACTGCTGGCGCCGGATGAGCAGGCTGCCATCCGCCAGCAGATGCAGGCTGTGGAGCAGGCGCTGGCCCAGCCGGGCCCTGTGCTGCTGGAGCAGCAGACCCGGGCACTGACCCGGGCCACGGATTCCTTTGCCGCCCGCCGGATGGATGCTGCTGTCCAGCAGGCCCTGGCTGGGCGCCGTCTTGATGAGCTGGAGGGCTGACTGCCATGCCTCGGATTGTTTTTCTGCCTCAGGGCCAGGTGGTGGAGGCACCACCGGGTGAGTCCGTGCTGGATGCCGCGCTGCGCAATGGCATCGAGCTGGAGCATGCCTGCGAGAAATCCTGCGCCTGCACCACCTGCCATGTGATTGTGCGGGAGGGCTTTGCTTCGCTGGCGCCCGCTGACGAGCTGGAGGAGGACATGTTGGACCGGGCCTGGGGCGTGGAGCCCACGTCGCGGCTGTCCTGTCAGGCCCGGGTAACGGATACGGATCTGGTGGTGGAAATTCCACGCTATACCCTCAACCAGGTTTCTGAAGGCAGCCACTGAGCGGAGGTGTGATCATGGGACTGAAATGGACTGATGTGCAGGACATTACCCTGGCCCTGTGCGAAGACCGGCCAGGAACGGACCCGCGCTATCTCAACTTTGTGGACCTGCAGGCCTGGGTGCTGGCCCTGCCGGATTTTGATGACCAGCCCGGGCATGGCGGAGAAAAGGTACTGGAAGCCATTCAGGCCGCCTGGATAGCCGAAGTGGAGTAAGCCCGCCCGGCGGACCATGTCCGGCTACGATTTTGGCCATGATCTGCGTATACTCCGCGGGCAATCAGAACCCCTTACTTCGCTTTGGAGCTTTTCATGGCTGTTGAACGTACTCTCTCCATCATCAAGCCGGATGCGGTGGCCAAAAA
>DIDB01000071.1 GCA_002417905.1 Pseudomonadaceae bacterium UBA5811 | reverse complement strand
GGCGCGCAGCGGGCGGGGAGGGGCCAGGACGCGGGACCGGTGGGAGGTGGTGGCGAGGATCCAGGCTGTAGTGAGTGTGACGGTTTATGCGAATGGGGATATCTGGAGGCTGGAGGACTGGCGGGGCTGCGGGCAGAGCAGTGGTGCCCGGCATGTCAGGCTGGGGCGCGGCCTGGTCGCCAGGCCGGATCTGGCCCGGCAGATCGCTGCGGCGGCCGCTGGCCAGCCAGTTATTGCCATGGGCTGGCGGCAACTGCAGCCGCTGCTGCTGGCGTTCTGGCAGCAGACCCTGTCCCGGATTGGTCCGGTCTATGCTCCGGGCCGCCTGAAGCAGTGGCTGGGTATGCTGGCCCGTAATTATCCGCAGGCACAGCAGCTGTTTGGGCAGGTCCGGTGCGAGACCAGTAGCCAGCTGGTCCAGCAGCACCTGCTGGCTGCCATGGCTTTGCAGTCCGTTGATGGAGAACACCATGAGTCGCATGGCGCCGCTGTTTCACCAGTCGGTCGGTTTTGACCGGTTTGCTGACCTGTTTGAGCGTGCCTGGCGTGAGGATGCGAACAGTACCTATCCACCGTACGACATTGAAAAACACGGTAGTTGCCATTATCGCATTGTGGTAGCTGCTGCCGGGCTGGATGAGCATGATCTGGAGGTCCGGCGGGAGCAGGGTGTCCTACGTATTGCCGGACAGCGCCGGGCACAGGATCCGGCGGTGGTACTGGTGCATCAGGGGATTGCCCGGCGGGCGTTCCGCCTGTATTTCCGGCTGGCGGACCGGATCGAGGTGCGCGGTGCCCGGCTGGCGCGTGGCTTGCTGACCGTTGAGCTGGAGTATCTGCCAGAGCATGACGGGGTGCAGCTGATTCCGGTCATGCCGGGTTAACGCCGTCCTGGTGCTGGTCCAGCAGGGCCATGAAGGCCCTGGCCGCATTGGACAGGGTCCGCTCCGTGTGGTGGATATGGCCAAGCTGGCGCCGGGGCTGGATGCCGGGCAGGTTCAGGCGGACGACCTGCTCATCCAGCATGGTCCGGGGCAGGATGCTCCAGGCCAGACCAATGGAAACCATCATTTTGATGGTTTCCAGGTAGTTGGTGCTCATGGCGATACTGGGGCTCAGGCCAGCCTGTTCGAACAGGTGGCGGACGATGCTGTGGGTAAAGGTATGGTCGCCCGGGAACACGGCCGGATAGCCGGCAATATCGGCCAGTTGCAGGTGGCCGGTACTGGCCAGCGGGTGTTCCCGTGCAACCACGAAGTCCAGTGGATCATCCCAGATTCGGGTGGCGGCTACGGGGGGAACGGTCTGGGGAGCCAGGGTGATCACCGCCAGCTCAGCCCGACCGTGCAGCACTTCCTCGTAAGCTACCTCTGAATCCAGAAAATGGATGTCCAGTGCAACCTGCGGGTAGCGCCGGGTAAAGTGGCGCAGGATCGGTGGCAGGCGGTGCAGGCCGATATGGTGGCTTGTGGCAAGGACCAGCCGGCCGCTGACCTCCTCCTGCAGGTTGCCCAGTGCCCGGCGGGTATCCTCCAGTACATTCATGATCTGGTATGCCCGGGGCAGCAGGGCCTGGCCGGCTTCGGTCAGACGGATTTCCCGGCCCAGCCGGTCGAACAGGCGCACCGCCAGCTGCTGCTCCAGGGCGGCAATCCGTTTGCTGATGGCCGGCTGGGTCAGGTGCAGCCGTTCGGCGGCCAGGGAGAAGCTGGAGGTTTCCACCACCGCGACAAATGCCATCAGGCTGGCCAGATCCATGCGGTTTCTCCTGAATATTGGGGCGTTATGCCCGGATGCCGGGCCGGATGGATTCCTGTCCAGAATCCGCCAGATAAAAAATATGAATTTGAGTTATCCGGGGCAAGTCCCTAGCATCAGCGCCGGGTTGGCCCTGCAGCAGGCCACAGGAATAATGATGAGGACAGGCCCGATGGCTGGCAAAACGCTCTATGACAAATTGTGGGACATGCACGAGGTCAAGCGGCGCGATGATGGTTCATCGCTGATTTACATTGACCGGCATATTCTCCACGAAGTGACCTCGCCGCAGGCTTTTGAAGGCTTGCGGCTGGCTGGCCGCAAGCCTTGGCGGATCAGTGCCAATATCGCGACCCCTGACCATAATGTGCCCACCACGCCCGACCGCAAGGCTGGGGTGGGATCAATTGCCGATGAAGTCTCCCGGCTGCAGGTGCAGACGCTGGATGAGAACTGCGATCACTTCGGCATTTTCGAGCTGAAGATGAATGACCCGCGCCAAGGCATCGTGCATGTGATCAGCCCGGAGCAGGGTGCTACCCTGCCGGGCATGACGGTGGTCTGTGGGGACTCCCACACCTCGACCCATGGTGCATTCGGGGCGCTGGCCCATGGCATCGGTACGTCGGAGGTCGAGCATGTGCTGGCCACCCAGTGCCTGATCGCCAAAAAAATGAAAAACATGCTGGTGCGGATCGAGGGGCAGCTGGCGCCCGGCGTCAGCGCCAAGGATGTGGTGCTGGCCATTATTGGTCATATCGGCACGGCGGGGGGTACTGGTTATGCCGTGGAGTTTGGCGGCAGTACCATCCGCGAGATGTCCATGGAGGGGCGGATGACCCTGTGCAATATGGCCATTGAGGCGGGGGCCCGGGTGGGGATGGTGGCGGTGGATGACACCACGCTCCGCTATGTCCGGGGCAGGCCCTTTGCACCCAGCGGGGAGCAGTGGCAGCAGGCGGTGGATCAGTGGCGGGATCTGGTCTCTGATCCGGATGCACATTTTGATATGGTGATCGGGCTGGACGCGGCCGATATCCTGCCCCAGGTCACCTGGGGAACCTCGCCGGAAATGGTGCTGCCGGTGGATGCCAGCCTGCCGGATCCGGACGCCGAGCGTGATCCGGTCAGGCGGGACTCCATCCAGCGGGCCCTGCAGTACATGGGGCTGAGTGCCGGGCAGGCCATTACGGATATCCGGGTGGACCGGGTGTTTATCGGCTCCTGCACCAACTCGCGGATTGAAGATCTGCGGGCGGCCGCCGAAGTGGCCCGGGGCCGCAAGGTGGCGGCGACGGTCAGGCAGGCGCTGGTGGTGCCAGGCTCCGGACTGGTCAAGGCCGAGGCCGAAGCCGAGGGGCTGGATCAGATTTTCCGGGAGGCCGGTTTTGAATGGCGTGAGCCGGGCTGCTCCATGTGTCTGGCGATGAATGCCGACCGGCTGGGCAACGGGGAGCACAGTGCCTCAACCTCCAACCGCAACTTTGAGGGCCGGCAGGGCGCCGGTGGCCGGACCCATCTGGTCAGCCCGGCCATGGCGGCGGCCGCCGCCGTCGCCGGCCACTTTGTCGATGTGCGCGAACTGCTGAACAAAGGAGCCCAGGCATGAGAGCTTTTACCCGGCATGATGGACTGGTGGCCCCGCTGGACCGGGCCAATGTCGATACCGACCAGATCATTCCCAAGCAGTTTCTCAAATCGATCAAGCGCACCGGCTTCGGCCCCAACCTGTTCGATGAGTGGCGCTATCTGGATATTGGCCAGCCCGGCCAGGACTGCTCGAAACGGCCGCTGAACCCGGATTTCATTTTGAACGCGCCCCGTTACCAGGGAGCCAGCATCCTGCTGGCCCGGAAAAACTTTGGCTGTGGTTCCAGTCGCGAGCACGCGCCATGGGCACTGACCGAGTACGGCTTCCGGGCGATTATCGCCCCCAGTTATGCGGATATTTTCTTTAACAACAGCTTCAAGAATGGCCTGCTGCCGATCATTCTGGGCGAGTCCGAGGTGGACGAGCTGTTCCGCCAGTGCGAGGCCACGCCGGGCTACCGGCTGTCCATCGACCTGGAAAGCCAGACCGTTAGCGGCCCCGACGGCCAGACCCGGCATTTTGAGGTTGATGCCTTCCGCAAGCACTGCCTGCTGAACGGGCTGGATGATATCGGCCTGACCCTGCAGGATGCAGAGGCCATCCGTGACTTTGAGGCCCGGCACAGTCAGAACAGCCCCTGGCTGTTCGCGCGGCTGGGCTGAGGGCCGTACAGTTCAGGCCCCGGCGGGGCCGGGGCATTTTTTGCAGATTCGGGAGGACAACATGGCAAAACAGATTCTGGTGCTGCCGGGGGATGGCATTGGTCCGGAGATCATGGCCGAGGCGATCAAGGTCATGCGGCTGGCCAATGATAAATATCAGCTGGGTTTTGAGTTGGTATTCGACGAGCTGGGAGGGGCGGCCATCGACAAATATGGCGTTCCGCTGGCGGATGAAACTCTGGAAAAGGCCCGCAAGGCCGATGCCGTGCTGCTGGGGGCGGTTGGTGGACCCAAATGGGACTCGCTGGAACGTGATATCCGTCCGGAGCGCGGTCTGCTGAAAATCCGCGCCGAGCTGGGCCTGTTTGCCAACCTGCGCCCGGCGATTCTTTATCCGCAGCTGGCTGATGCTTCAACCCTGAAGCCTGAGGTGGTGGCCGGCCTGGATATCCTGATCGTGCGCGAACTGACGGGTGGCATCTATTTCGGAAAACCCCGGGAAACCCGCATTCTGGAAAATGGTGAGCGCCTGTCACTGGACACGCTGCCCTATAGCGAGAGTGAAATCCGCCGGATCGCCAGAACCGGTTTCGAGATGGCCCGGCTGCGTGGCAACAGGCTGTGCTCGGTGGACAAGGCTAACGTACTGGAGTCCAGCCAGCTGTGGCGCGAGGTTGTGGAGCAGGTTGGCAAGGACTACCCGGAGGTGGCCCTGTCCCACATGTATGTGGACAATGCGGCCATGCAGCTGGTCCGGGCGCCCAGGCAGTTCGACGTGATCGTGACCGACAACATGTTTGGTGACATCCTGTCTGACGAGGCCTCCATGCTGACCGGCTCCATCGGCATGCTGCCTTCTGCTTCGCTGGATGCCGCTGGCAAGGGCATGTATGAACCCTGCCATGGTTCTGCGCCGGACATTGCCGGTCAGGGCATTGCCAACCCGCTGGCTACCATTCTCTCCATGTCCATGATGCTGCGTTATACCTTCGGCGAGAAGGCTGTGGCTGATGCGGTCGAACAGGCGGTCAGCCAGGTGCTGGACCAGGGCCTGCGTACTGCGGACATCTATTCGGAAGGACTGACCCGGGCCAGTACCCGGGAGATGGGTGATGCCGTGGTGGCCGCCCTGGCCAGACTGTAATTATCTGTGCCCGGGCCAGGCTGCCCGGGCCATCAATGGGGACAGAAAGTGGCAATGAAGCGCGTAGGTCTGATTGGTTGGCGCGGCATGGTGGGTTCTGTGCTGATGCAGCGGATGCTGGATGAGCGGGATTTTGACCTGATCGAACCGGTCTTTTTTACCACCTCCAACCCGGGTGGGCCCGGGCCGGATACCGGCCGGGAAACCCCTCCGCTCAAGGATGCTTACAGCATTGATGAGCTGAAAGCCATGGAGGTGATCCTGACCTGTCAGGGGGGCGACTATACCCAGGAGGTGTTCCCGAAGCTGCGGGCCGCTGGCTGGACCGGCTACTGGATTGATGCCGCCTCGACCCTGCGCATGGAGGATGATGCGGTCATCGTGCTGGATCCGGTCAACCGCCGGGTCATTGACAGCCAGCTGGATGCCGGCACCCGGAATTTTATTGGCGGCAACTGTACGGTCAGCCTGATGCTGATGGGGCTGGGCGGCCTGTTCGAGGCCGGGCTGGTGGAGTGGATGACAGCCATGACCTATCAGGCAGCCAGTGGCGCCGGTGCCCAGAACATGCGCGAGCTGATCCGCCAGATGGGCAGTATTCACGCGGCGGTGGCAGACGATCTGGCTGATCCGGCCAGCGCCATTCTGGCCATTGACCGCCGGGTGGCAGAAACCCAGCGCAGCGACGCATTCCCAGCCGATCATTTTGGCGTGCCGCTGGCCGGCAGCCTGATTCCCTATATCGACAAGGAGCTGCCCAGCGGCCAGAGCCGTGAGGAGTGGAAGGGCCAGGCTGAAACCAACAAGATTCTGGGCCGCTTCAAAAATCCGGTGCCGGTGGATGGTCTCTGTGTACGGGTTGGTGCCATGCGCTGCCATAGCCAGGCCCTGACCATCAAGCTGAACAAGGATGTGCCGCTGGCAGATCTCGAGGCGCTGATCAGCCAGCACAACCCCTGGGTGCGGCTGGTGCCCAATCACCGGGAAGACAGCATGCGGGCCCTGACTCCAGCGGCCGTGACCGGGACCCTGGAGGTGCCGGTGGGCCGGCTGCGCAAGCTGAATATGGGCTCCCAGTATCTGGGCGCCTTCACTGTGGGGGACCAGCTGCTCTGGGGGGCGGCCGAGCCGCTGCGCCGGATGCTGCGCATCCTGCTGGAACACTGAGCCATTCCGGCCGGAGCAGGCTCCGCAGTCTGCTCCGGCCGTTTTGTGGCCTGTGTCAGATAATGCGCGGAAAGCGCCGGCTGGCCACTGCCGGGGCCGGGCATTTTATTGATAAAAGCCCGGCCCTCAAAGATACTGGCCGCACTTTTCGGCCTGCCTGCAGGGCTGCTGCCCGCGCAACGCCGTTATCCGTAAGCGCCCGCTTCATCTGGAGGCCGGGCTGTCTGTGGAACCGCTCAGAAGGATAAGGTCATGGTTCGGGTTCGCGGTCTGGTTCTGGCACTGGCTGCTGCAGGGGCCTTCAGCTCCGGAACGGTACTGGCACTGGGGCTGGGGGAAATCCGGCTGCAGTCGGCCCTCAACCAGCCCCTGCAGGCGGAAATCGAGCTGCAGGACAGCAAAGGGCTGGAGCCGGGGGAGATCGTGCCGGCGCTGGCCTCCCCCCAGGCCTTCAAAAAGCAGGGGCTGGACCGGCCTGCATTTCTCGGTGACCTGAAAATGGCCACGGTGCGCAAGCCCGATGGCCGGACGGTTATCCAGATTTCTTCCAGCCAGGCCGTCAGGGAACCGGCCCTGAATCTGCTGGTGGATGTGACCTGGCCCAGTGGGCATTTCATGCGCGAGTACACCCTGCTGGTTGATCCGCCGGTCTATGCCCGTGAGCCGGTGGCTTCCACGGCACCCCGGCTACCGGCATCTGCCGCGGCACCGGCTGGACAGCCGGCTGCTCCCGCTCCGGCCCGGCCAGCCGGCAATGTTCCGGCCAGACCGGCTGCTCCGCCAGCAGCATCAGCGGAGCATTACCGTACGGTGAATCATGACCGGCTGTGGGATATCGCGGCCCGGAACCTGCAAGGCGGTAGCATCCAGCAGACCATGCTGGCGATCCAGGCACTGAATCCGGATGCCTTTGTCGGCGGCAATATTAACCGGCTTAAAACGGGCCAGACCTTGCAGCTTCCCGATGCGGACCAGGTTGCCCGGCTTTCCCGTGCGCAGGCCGTCCGGGAGGTTGCCCGCCAGACCCGGGCCTGGCGGCGCAGCAGCCGGCGGGCGGCGGGTGTCCGCCAGCTGGATGCCACCCGGAAAGCAGCTGCTCCGGCAGTGGCTACCGCGCAGGGAGCGCCAGAGGGCAGCCTGAGCCTGGTCGCCGCAGGTCATGGTTCCGCACCGGCCGGTACGGAAAAAGGGGCCGCAGCAGATGGAGGCGGGGCGGCCCAGAACCAGCTGGCGGTGCTGAAGGAAAATCTGGACTCAACGGTCCGGGAGAATGCTGAGCTGAGCGAGCGGATCAAGGCGCTGCAAAGCCAGCAGGAAAAGCTGGGGCAGCTGCTGCAGCTCAAGGATGACCAGCTGAAGCAGTTGCAGACGCAGGCAGGGAGCGCCAGTCAGCCGGCTGCGGTGGCTCCGGAGGTTACGGAGAGCCCAGCCGCGCCGGCGGACCAGGAGGTCCAGCCAGCTGCGGCGGCCAGCGAGCCGGCGCCTGAGCCGGGCCTGCTGGCGCGGCTGCTGGACGAGCCGGTCTGGCTGGGTGTAGCCGGAGCATCGGCCCTGTCCCTGCTGCTGGGTGGGCTGGTACTGGTCCGTAACCGGCGCCGGGGCCAGACTACGCCTGCTGCCAGCGGGGAGACCCGGGCGGCCCAGGTTGCCCTGAAAAAACGCGCGGCC
>DIDB01000119.1 GCA_002417905.1 Pseudomonadaceae bacterium UBA5811 | reverse complement strand
GATCCAGGCCAGCTGGCTGAAATGCCGGGTAAAGCGCTGCATCCAGACAGCGCCGGCTTCTTCGTTCCAGTGTTCGACGCTGCCGCCCGGATGGCTGATTTCATAGGGTGACATGGCCGCATCGCCCACGAAGAGCACCTTCCACTCCGGGCCATAGGTCCGCAGCAGCTCCAGGGTTGCAATCCGCTGCTCATGGCGGCGCTGGCTGTGCCGCCAGACGGATTCATAGATGAAATTGTGGAAATAGTAGTACTCCAGATGCTGGAATTCGCTGCGGCAGGCGCTGAACAGCTCTTCACAGGTACGGACGTGGGCATCCATAGAGCCGCCGATATCAAACAGCAGCAGCAGGCGGATGGTATTGCGCCGTTCGGGGCGCAGGCGGATGTTCAGCAGACCGCTCTCACGGGCAGTGCCGGCAATGGTGGCTTCCAGATCCAGCTCTTCGGCGGCACCGGCCCGGGCAAAGCGCCGCAGCCGGCGCAGGGCCAGCTGGAGATTGCGGTTGCCAAGGGCGGTCTGGCTGTCCAGATCACGGAATTCGCGGCGCTCCCAGACTTTGACGGCCCGGCCCTGGTGCGGGCCGGCCTGGCCGATGCGGACTCCTGTCGGATGGTAGCCGCCGGAGCCAAAGGGGCTGGTGCCGCCGGTGCCAATCCATTTGTTGCCGCCGGCATGCCGCTCTTTCTGTTCCTGCAGGCGCTGGCGCAGGGTATCCAGCAGCTGGTCAAGGCCTCCCAGCTGTTCGATCCGGGCTTTCTGTTCTGCACTGAGTGAGCGGCCCAGGTCATGGCGCAGCCATTCCTCCGGAATTTTGTGCTCCAGCAGGGTTTGCAGGTCCAGGCTGTCCAGCCCTTCAAAACATCGGGCAAAGGCCCGGTCAAAACGGTCGAACAACCGCTCGTCCTTGACCAGCAGGCTGCGGGACAGAAAGTAGAAGGCTTGCAGGTCGGCAAAGGCCAGATGCTGTTCCAGGGCTGCAATCAGGTCGAGCAGCTCCCGGACCGAGGCCGGGATACCGGCCTGGCGGACGCTCTGGAAAAACTTGAGCAGCATGGTGAGGTGTCCTCCCGGGGTCAGCGGCGTCGGCTCATCAGGGCCAGCCGCTCCAGCAGCTGCAGGTCCTGTTCGTTTTTCAGCAGGGCCCCGGCCAGAGGCGGGACGGTCTTGCCCGACCGGCTGTCACGCAGGGTCAGCTCATCCAGGCCATCGGCCAGCAGCAGTTTCAGCCAGTCCACCAGCTCCGAGGTGGAAGGGCGTTTTTTCAGGCCGGGCAGTTCGCGGATCTCGAAAAACAGCTGCAGGGCTTCACTGGCCAGCCGGGCTTCGATGTCCGGAAAGTGCACATCCATAATTTTTTGCAGGGTGTCCTGGTCCGGAAAGGCTATGTAGTGAAAGAAACAGCGGCGCAGAAAGGCATCCGGCAGCTCCTTTTCGTTGTTGGAGGTAATGATGATGATCGGCCGCTGCCGGGCACGGATGGTTTCGCCGGTTTCGTAGACAAAAAACTCCATCCGGTCGAGTTCCTGCAGCAGGTCATTGGGAAACTCGATGTCGGCCTTGTCGATTTCGTCAATCAGCAGCACCACCCGCTGTTCCGCCTCAAAGGCCTGCCACAGCTTGCCCTTGCGCAGATAGTGGCGGACCTCCCGGGCTTTTTCCTCGCCCAGCTGGGAGTCGCGCAACCGGCTGACTGCATCGTATTCATAGAGGCCCTGGTGGGCCTTGGTGGTGGACTTGATATGCCAGGTGATCAGCGGGGTATCCAGGGCAGCGGCCAGCTGTTCGGCCAGCAGGGTCTTGCCGGTGCCCGGCTCACCCTTGACCAGCAGGGGCCGCTGCAGGGTGATGGCCGCGTTGACGGCCAGCTTCAGGTCCTCACTGGCCACATAGTCTGCGGTGCCTTCGAATTTCATGGGTTATTCCTTTGAGCGGTCCTGAACAGCGTTATCTTTTCTTGACTATAACTTTCAGGTAAGCGGATACGGCGCTGTCCGGCAGCCGGTCATGCCGGCCGTTTCCGGGCGCAGGATCTTTATAATGGCCCGGTCCGGCCTCCGGCAACCGGGGCCTCCATTGTTTTTAGTGTGCTGAACAGGAAAACGCATCATGCCCGAGCAGACTTCATCACGGTTTATTGGCCGGCTTTCGCTGGAAACAGAAATCGGGGCTTTTTCCGACAAGCGCATCCGCCTGCTGGAAATGATCGAGCAGCATGGTTCGATCAACCAGGCCGCCAAGGCGGTTCCCCTGTCTTACAAGGCCGCCTGGGATGCCATTGATGCCATGAATAACATGTCGCCCGAGCCGCTGGTGGTCCGGGTCAGTGGTGGCCGTCAGGGCGGCGGCACCCAGTTGACCGAATACGGCCGGCGGCTGATCGCCATGTACCGGGCACTGGAGCTGGAATACCAGGCCGCGCTGGATCATCTGTCGTCCCGGCTGGAGCATCTGCAGGATGCCGATATCAGCGAGTTCCAGACGCTGATGCGCAAGCTGGCGCTGCGCACCAGTGCCCGCAACCAGTTTGTGGGCACGGTGGTCGGATTGCGTGATGGCGGAGTGGATTTCGAGGTGGACCTGCGGATTGACGAGGGCACCGAGATTGCCGCCGTCATTACCCGGGAAAGCGCCGAAAACCTGCAGCTGGTCATGGGCAAGGAGGTGGTGGCGATGATCAAGTCCTCCTCCGTGCTGGTCTGCACGGAGCGGGAGCTGGTCCTGACGGCCCGCAACCAGCTGTGGGGTGAGGTATCCGAGATCCATCATGGCTCGGTCAATGATGAGGTTACCCTGCGTCTGCCTTCCGGGCGCAGCGTGACCGCGATTGTCAGCCACGATAGCGGGCTGGCCATGGACCTGAAGCCGGGCCGGGTGGCCTGTGCGGTGTTCAAGGCTTCCAGCGTGATCCTGGCGGTTTACGGCTGAGTCCGCCGGCCAGCTCCGCCGGGGGCTGGCGTTTTTCCGGCAGCTCTGGAAGACTGGCGCCCCCGCCAGAACCGGCCGTTTCCCATGTCGCGCCCGCACTGCCCCCGCTGCCAGCGGCCTGTCAGTCATTGCCTGTGTGCCCTGATTCCCAGCCTGTCCAGCCAGATCCGGGTGGTCATCCTGCAGCATCCTGCGGAGGGCCGGCATGCCCTGAATACGGCGCGCTGGGTGGCTCTGGGCCTGGGTAATGCCCGGCTGCTGGCTGGAGAGGCGTTCGGCGACGGGCTGGCACCGTATCTGACGCCCCGCAGCGCGCTGCTGTTTCCTGGCCCGGAGGCGCGGGTGATTGGCCCGCCGGCGACTTTTGTTCCGGATCAGCTGCTGGTGCTGGATGGCACCTGGCGCAAGGCCCGGCGTCTGCTGTATCTGAATCCGCTGCTGGCGGCGCTGCCCAGGCTGACCCTGCCGGCCGGGCCGGCATCGCGCTACCGGCTGCGCAAGGCACCGGGGCCGGAGGCCCTGTCTACGGTAGAGGCGGTGGTTACTGCCCTGAACCTGCTGGAGCAGACCGGCCGCTTTGATGCCCTGCTGGCGCCCTTTGAGGCGCAGATTGCGGCACAGATTGAGGCCATGGGGCCGGAGATTTACCAGCGCCATTACGCCCGCCGGAGTCTGGCGGGCAAGGTGGATTGCGCAGGCAGTCCATGATCACAGCACAGGGCAACAGGGGTTGCCAGGAGAGAGGTATATGGAAATAGGGGAAACCATTCAGGCCCTGCTGCTGGGGCTGGTGGAGGGGCTGACCGAGTTTCTGCCGGTGTCCAGCACTGGTCACCAGATCATTGTGGCTGACCTGATCGGCTTTGGCGGTGAACGGGCCAGAGCCTTTAACATCATCATCCAGCTGGGTGCGATTCTGGCGGTGATCTGGCTGTACCGGCAGAAAATCCTGCAGGTCATCGGTGGGCTGGCTTCCCGGCCCGGAGACCGGCGTTTTACCCTGAACCTGCTGCTGGCCTTTCTGCCGGCTGCGGTGGTGGGTGTGGCCTGCGCCGACCTGATCCATCATTACCTGTTCAATCCGGTGACCGTGGCCAGCGC
>DIDB01000141.1 GCA_002417905.1 Pseudomonadaceae bacterium UBA5811 | reverse complement strand
GCCAGCCGGCGGGTTTCCCGGTCCCGGGCGGCAAAGGCCTTGATGGTCCAGACCTTGGAGACGGCATCCACCAGCTCGCCCCCCACCAGCGCCGCCCGGGCGGCATAGGCCTGATGCAGCCCCCGGCCCCGGATGCCGATGGTGGTGATCAGCCCGGCCCTGCACAGGATGCCTGTATGCCAATGCTTCAAGATGAACTGTGGGTCACTGCCCTGGCGGGTGTCGCCGTGGTGCTGCTGCTTCTGCTGCCCTGGCTGGTCCGCAAGCCCCGGCGCTTCCGGCCCAGGGACGAGAACTACTGGCGGCAGCAGGCCCAGCGCATGCAGAAGCGTTATGCCGGCCGGGTGATCGGCGCTGAACGCCCTGCCCCACGCAACCGTCAGGCCGCAGCGGCCCGCCGCCCGCAGTAACCGGCCATGAACACCGCCCTGCTGCCAGACCGCCCCTTTCCCTTTCTCTGGTGTTATGTGCGCCGGCGGCCCTGGCACTTTGGTGGCCTGCTGCTGCTGATTACCGGGGCGGCCGGTTCCGCCGTGGCCGTGCAGTACGGCATGAAGCTGCTGGTGGATGCCATGAGCGCCGGACCGGAGCAGGGTCGGGTCAGCGGGCCGCTGGCCCTGTTTCTCGGGCTGATTGTGCTGGAAAACCTGTTCTGGCGCGGCAGCGGCTGGCTGGGCTGCCGCAGCATCGTGGCCAGTTGCCGGGACATGCGGATAGATCTGTTCCGCCACCTGACCGGCCACCCGATGGGCTATTTCAGCACCCATTTTGCCGGCTCGCTGGGCAGCCGGATTTCTGCGGTGGGCAAGGCCGCCGAAATGGTCTACGGCAGCCTGACCTGGCGGATCATGCCACCCATTGTGGATTTTCTCGGCGCGCTGATCGTGCTGCTGACCCTGAATGGCTGGATGGCGCTGACCCTGCTGGTGTTTGTCAGTCTGGTGGCCGGGCTGATCACCACCATCGGCATCCGGGGCCGGGGGCTGCATCAGGCCTATGCCGCCGTGGCGGCGCTGGTGGGGGGCGAGCTGGTGGATGCCGTCTCCAAGGTCTGGACCATCAAGGCCTTTGCCGCCCGGGACCGGGAAACCCGCCGGCTGGCCGGCAAGCTGGAGCAGGAAGCCCATGCCCACCGGCTCAGCTGGATGTATCTGGAGCAGGCGCGCTTTCTGCATGACCTCTGTCTGGTGGTGATGGCGGGCGGCATGCTGGTCTGGGCGGTCTGGCAATGGCAGCAGGGCGGGCTGACCGCCGGGGATGTGGTGCTGGTCAGTACCCTGAGTTTCCGTATCCTGCACGGCTCCCGGGAACTGGCGCTGGCGCTGGTGGAGTGCACCCAGCAGCTGGGCGCGGTGGCCGACACGCTGGCCATCATCAACCAGCCCCACGCGCTGGCTGATGTGGCGCAGTCACTGGCACCGGCCGCGGGCCGGATTGACTTCGAGCAGGTCAGCTACTGCCATCCCGGTCGCGCCCGGGTGTTCAGTCACTTTGACCTGCATGTTCCGGCCGGCCAGAAACTGGGCATTGTCGGCAGCTCCGGAGCAGGCAAGTCAACCCTGATCGGCCTGCTGCAGCGGCTGGATGATGTGCAGGGCGGGCGCATCCTGCTGGATGGCCAGGACCTGCGCCAGGTCAGCCAGGACAGCCTGCGGGCCAGCATTGCCGTGGTGCCCCAGGAAACCGCCCTGTTCAACCGCAGCATCCGCGAAAATATCCGTTATGGCCGCCCGGAGGCCAGCGATGCCGAGGTCGAACTGGCTGCCCGGCGGGCCTGGTGCGATACCTTTATCCGCGAGCTGCCCCAGGGGTATGACACCCTGGTGGGTGAGCGGGGCGTCATGCTGTCCGGCGGACAGCGCCAGCGGCTGGGCATTGCCCGGGCCTTTCTCAAGGATGCTCCGGTGCTGATCCTGGATGAGGCCACCTCGGCGCTGGATACCCGCTCCGAAAAGGAAATCCGGGCAGCCCTGGACGAGCTGGTCAAGGGCCGCACCGTGCTGGCCGTCGCCCACCGGCTGAGCACCCTGTCCGGTTTTGACCGGATCGTGGTGCTCAGTCAGGGACGGATTGTCGAGGACGGCCCGCCGGAAACCCTGAAACAGCGCGAGGGCGGGCTGTTCCGCCAGCTCTGGCAGCTGCAGGCCGATGACTTCCGCCCGCAGCCTTTAACACAGGAGCCGCATTCCTGATAGAGTGAATAGCGTCGCACCCCCGGCCGGACCGGGCGGGCACACCACTCTCAAAGGGATGCAGGCAATGAATTTCAGAACACGCAAATTCGTGAAAGGCGGGGATCTCAACGGCGCGGGCAACCTGTTCGGTGGCCAGGCACTGGCCTGGATTGACGAGGAGGCGGCCATTTTTGCCTGCTGCCAGCTGAACTCCCGGCGGCTGGTGACCAAGGCCATGTCCAGCATCAATTTCGAGTCACCGGCCAAGATGGGCGATATTGTGGAAATCGGCTGCTCGGTAGTGAAGCTGGGTACCACCTCCATCACCGTCAAATGCAGCATGCGCAACAAGACCACCCATCACCCGATCATCACCATCGACGAGATCGTATTCGTCAATCTGGATGAGGAAGGCCGGCCCACGCCCCACGGCATCACCGCGCCGAAAAACCCCGGTCCGGATGGCGGGCACGAGTAAGGCCCGCCGTTGCAGTTCAGACCGACAGGCACAGGTATTTGATTTCCAGATACTCCTCAAGGCCGTAGCGGGAGCCTTCCCGGCCCAGCCCTGAGGCCTTGACGCCACCAAAGGGCGCCACCTCGGTGGAAATCAGCCCGGTATTGAGGCCGACCATGCCGTACTCCAGCGCCTCGGCCACCCGGAAGGTGCGACCCAGATCCCGGGTGTAGCAGTAGGAGGCCAGACCGTAACAGGTGTCATTGGCCCGGGCTATCACCTCGTCCTCACGGTGGAAGCGGAACAGGGGCGCCAGCGGGCCAAAGGTTTCCTCACGGGCCACCCGGGCCGTGTCCGGCACATCGGCCAGCAGGGTCGGTTCGAACCAGGTCCCGCCCAGGGCATGGGGCCGGCCGCCGGTCAGCAGCCGGGCACCCTTGTCCAGCGCGTCCTGGATATGCTCCTGAACCTTGGCCACCGACCGGGCATTGATCAGCGGACCAATGTCCACCCCGGGTTCCAGTCCGTTACCCACGTTCAGAGCTTTGACCGCAGCCTGCAGCTTTTCAGCAAAGGCGTCATAGACGCTATCCTGCACATAAAAGCGGTTGACACAGACACAGGTCTGGCCGGCATTGCGGAACTTTGAGGCCAGCGCCCCCTGCACCGCCGCATCCAGGTCGGCATCCTCAAACACGATAAAGGGCGCATTGCCCCCCAGCTCCAGCGAAAGCTTTTTCAGGGTGGCTGCACTCTGGGCCATCAGCTGGGCGCCAATTTCCGTGGAGCCGGTAAAGGACAGCTTGCGTACCTGTGGACTGGCCGTCAGTTCGGCACCAATCTCGCTGGAAGAACCGGTCAGGACATTCAGTACACCGTCAGGAATGCCGGCCCGGGCCGCCAGCTCGGCCAGTGCCAGCGCGGAAAACGGGGTCTGGGTAGCCGGCTTGAGCACCAGGGTGCAGCCCGCAGCCAGTGCCGGCCCGGCCTTGCGGGTAATCATCGCCGAGGGGAAGTTCCAGGGCGTAATGGCCGCTGCCACCCCCACCGGCTGCTTGATCACCAGAATCCGCTTGTCCGGCTGATGACCGGGGATGGTATCGCCATAGACCCGTTTGGCCTCTTCGGCAAACCATTCCAGAAAAGAGGCGGCATAGGCAATTTCGCCCCGGGCCTCGGCCAGCGGCTTGCCCTGCTCCAGGGTCATCAGCCGGGCCAGGTCGTCCTGGTGCGCCAGCATCAGCTCGTACCAGCAACGCAGCTTCAGCGAGCGCTCCCGTGCCGTCAGCGCCCGCCAGGCCGGCAGGGCACGGCTGGCCGCCGCAATGGCCCGGCGGGTTTCGGCCGCGCCCATTTTCGGTACGCTGCCCAGCAGCTCGCCGGTGGCCGGGTTATGTACAGCCAGGGTCTGGCTGCTGTCCGCGTCCAGCCACTGGCCATCCAGATAGGCCTGCTGGCGGAACAGGCGACAGTCATCAAGTTGCATGGCGCTACTCCTTCACTCAGTCAGGCACGGCCTGCAGCCGCACCGGGAAAATCAGGCCGGCCCGCTCCACAGGCTGACACCCAGCTGGCAGCGGGCGCCGGCAGCCAGCTCAACGCAATCGTCCAGCACATTGGCAGTTTCAATGCAGAGCATCTGCCTCCAGGCCTGTGGATCAAACTGTGACAGGCGGCGGCTTTTTTCCGTCCAGGGGTTCCAGACCACTGCCGAGCGCGACCCCTGTGCCTCCAGGTAAATGCGCCGCCGGCCGGCCGGATCATCAACCTGCAGCCGGGCGGGCGGGTCCAGATACAGGCGGTCAGTCTCGCCAGCAAAGGTCAGGGCATCCGGCTGGATAAAGGCCTGCCAGTCGCGCAGGGCATCCACATAGCGGCAGCCGGCCAGCGCCGGCACCCGGACCTGGCGGATATCGGCCACCGCCAGATAGGTGTGCAGGGCCTGGCTGAGCCAGACGGGCTGCGGCCCAGGATTGTGGGTGGTCAGCACCAGGCTCAGGCGCTGGTCCAGATGGATCTCCAGCGCCACCTGCAACGGATGGGGCCAGTCTGTCAGCGGGTCGGGGACAAAAGTAAGGCCCAGCGCATCACCCTGCACCACCATGTCCTGCAGCGACCAGGGCACACTGCGGGCCAGGCCATGGAAGGGTGCGGCCTCCGGCTGGCGGTACATGGCCTGTACGGCCGGCGGGTTGCGTTTCAGGTCGCCAAACCAGGGCCAGCACAGCGGCACGCCTCCGCGGACCGGCTGGCCCGTCTGGTAACCGGCCTGGCGGCTGAGCCAGATCAGCGGAGCCTCACCCCGGACACCGTACTCCAGCAGCTGTGCGCCCTGCTCGGCCACCAGCAGCCTGGCCCCTGGCGTATGGATCTGCCAGCAGGCCAGCGAGCCTCTATGGATACGCTCAATGCGGGTCGGCATCTGGAAGAAACTCCCGGTGGGCTGTCGGTCTGCCATTAGAGCCGCTCCACCGGGCCGGAAACAAGCCGGTCACAACGCCTTTCCCGTCAGGACAAGCCGGCCGCGGTGTTACGTTCATCATCTGGCAGGTCAAGCCAGCCCGCCATTTTCAGCTGGGCCTCTTCTACGCCCTGGCGCCTGGGCGCTGAAAACAGCTGGATGCTGGCCAGATCACCCCATTGCTGCTGCAGGTCGCGCCGGGCAGCCAGCAGGGCATTTTTGGCGGCCCCAAAAGCCAGCTTGTCCGCCTTGGTCAGCAGGATATGCAGCGGCAGCCGGTGGGCCTGACACCAGTCCAGCATCATCTGGTCAAATTCGGTCAGCGGATGGCGGATATCCATCAGCAGGACGATGCCCACCAGACTGGTCCGCTGGCCCAGATAGGCTTCCAGGTGGCGCTGCCAGTGCTGTTTCAGCGGAATGGGTACCTTGGCGTACCCATAACCAGGCAGGTCCACCAGCCGCCGCTGCTCATCCAGCCGAAAAAAATTCAGCAGCTGGGTACGGCCCGGCGTTTTTGAGGTGCGGGCCAGGCTGGCATGGGTCAAGGTATTGAGGGCGCTGGACTTGCCGGCATTGGAGCGGCCGGCAAAAGCAATTTCCCGGCCGCTGTCCGGCGGGCACTGGCTGGCTTTGGCAGCACTGATCAGAAAGGACGCCTGCTGGCACAAGGCGGTAATAGGGTTCTTCGGAGGCATGGGGCGGTTCCGGTGGGCGCGCCGGGCAGTGCGGCAGCGGTGTGGACTGGCGCCGAGTATAGTATGTTGCCGGCGCAAAAGGGCTGGCTGCCCCTTGATCCCCGGAGGAATGCCTGCATGAAACCCCTGCTGCTCCCCCTGCTGCTGGTGCTGGCCACGGCGGCCCGGGCGGATGATGATCCACAGGCCGGTCAGGCCCGGGCCGCGCTGTGCATGGCCTGCCATGGTGCAGACGGTTACAGCAGCATCCCCCAGTTCCCGCATCTGGCGGGCCAGGGTGCCAGCTACCTGCTGAAACAGTTACAGGAGATCCGCACCAGCAATGGTGGCGCAGATGCCGGCCGGCCCGTACCGGCCATGCAGGGGCTGCTGGAGCCCCTGGACAGTCAGGCGCTGGCCGGTCTGGCAGACTGGTTTGCCCGGCAGCCGCTGCGCCCGGTGCCGGACCGGGCCGCGGATCCGGCGGGTGCGCGGCTGTACCTGCAGGGAGACCTGGAGCGGCATATTCCGGCCTGCAGTGCCTGCCATGGTCCACAGGCCACCGGCAACGACCCGGCCCGCTTTCCCCGGCTGGCCGGCCAGCCGGCTGCCTATACCCTGAAACAGCTGCAGGACTTCCGCAGTGGACTGCGCCATAACGACCTGCCGGGCCGGATGATGCAGGACATTGCCAGCCGGCTGACGCCGGCCGACATGGAAACACTGGCCCGTTATCTGGAAAGCCTGCCCTGATCCCCGCGCGGATATGCTAGAAATGCCCCCCGTTACTGGCCCTGCCAGACCCAAGGAGTCTGTTATGCGTCAACTGATACTCGCCATGCTCTGGAGCCTGCTCAGCCTGTCAGGACTGTCTGCCCAAGCCGCGGATGAAGCCGGGGACTTTGTGGCCGGCAAGGATTATTACGTGCTGGAAACCCCGGTTCCGGCCGCCAATCCCCAGAAAGTCAGCGTGCAGGAAATTTTCTGGTACGCCTGCCCCCACTGTTACCAGTTTGAACCGGTCCTGAATCCCTGGGTGGCCCGTCTGCCGGCCGATGTGGACTTCCAGCGCCTGCCCGCACTGTTTGGCCGGCTGTGGGATGCCCATGGCCGGCTGTTCCTGACCCTGCAGGCCATGGGCGCGGAAGCCAGGGTTCACCAGGCCATCTTTGAGGCGATCCACCGGGGCCAGCATCTGGCCACTCCGGAAGACATGGTGGCTTTTCTGGGCAGCCACGGGATTGACCGCCAGGCGTTTCTCGACACCTACAACTCCTTTGCCATCCAGGGCAACATGGGCAAGATCCGCCAGCAGCTGGCGGCCTACCAGGTCTCCGGCGTACCCTGCCTGATCATCAATGGCAAATACCGGGTGGACACCGAACTGGCCGGTGGCCTGCCCGAAATGCTGAAAGTGGCCGACTTCCTGATCGCCCGGGAACGCGCCAGCCTGGCGAAGTGAGCACAGCATGCTGCGGTACTGGAACACTCCGCGCCCGGTGGCCAGCGGCCAGCCCCGGGTCAATCCGGAATATCTGGCCGATGGCCAACTGCCCGCCAATGGCCGGCTGCGCCTGCTGAGCTTCAACATCCAGGTCGGGATCGGCACCGGCGGCTATCGCCACTACCTGACCCGCAGCTGGCAGCATGTGCTGCCGGCCTCTGGCCGGGCCGGCAATCTGGAACGGATTGGCAACCTGCTGGCCCACTATGATCTGGTTGCCTTGCAGGAAGCCGACGGCGGCAGCCTGCGCTCCGGCTACATCAACCAGGTGGAACACCTGGCCCGGCTTGGCTGCTTCCCTTACTGGTACCAGCAGCTGAACCGCAACCTGGGCCGCTTTGCCCAGCACAGCAATGGCGTACTGAGCCGCCTGCAGCCCGCCCGGCTGGAGGACCACCCCCTGCCCGGCCCGGCCGGACGCGGCGCCATCCTGCTGCAGTTTGGTGAGGGCTCCCGGGCCTTGCTGGTGGTGATGATGCACCTGGCGCTGGGTGCCCGGGTACGTACCCGGCAGCTGGCCTATATCCGTGAGCAGATCAGCCCGTACCCGCACGTCGTGCTGATGGGCGACCTGAATGCCCCGACCCGCGAGCTGCTGGAAGACTCCCCGCTGAGTGACCTGGGCCTGGTTGCACCGCAGCTGCAGGCCACCTTCCCCAGCTGGCGGCCCCAGCGCTGTCTGGACCATATCCTGCTCAGCCCGGAGCTGGGCATCGAGCGGGCCGGAGTGCTGGCCCAGCCGATTTCCGATCACCTGCCGGTAGCCGTCGAGATCCGCCTGCCGTGGGCCACGGATGAACAGCCCCATGCCCTGTGTCAGGTCCCGGCGCCATGAGCGACGACAACGGCCAGTGGAAAGGCCGCTACCTGAGCGCCCTTGACCGCCACGAGGCCCGCGAGGCCCAGTGGAATGCCCGGCTGGACCTGCTGCGGCGCAGCCTAGTCCGGGCCAGCATGGCCGCCGAAGGCCAGGATCCGGCCGTTGACCACTGCATGCGGGCACTGCGCGAGCTGCTGCTGCAGCCCGATGAGCGGCTGGATGCCGGACTGGAACAGCTGGTACCGCGCCTAGAGCAGGCCCTGTTCGTCTATGACCAGCGCCGTGAAAAACAGGCTGCCCGGACCTCGGCAGCCCTGCACCAGCTGGCCGGCCAGCTGGT
>DIDB01000154.1 GCA_002417905.1 Pseudomonadaceae bacterium UBA5811 | reverse complement strand
TATTGCACCCGGCCTGTACCGCCAGGAAAAACGGCTGGTCCTGCCGCTGCTGCTGTCCAGTGTCCTGCTGTTTTATGCCGGCATGGCTTTCGCCTATGTTGTGGTCTTCCCGCTGATGTTCCAGTTCTTTGCCAGTTCGGCACCGCAGGATGTGGCGATGATGACGGACATCAACAGCTATCTGGACTTCATCCTGACCCTGTTTTTCGCCTTTGGCGCGGCCTTTGAGATTCCGGTGGCCACCGTGCTGCTGATCCGGGCCGGGCTGGTGGATATCGCCACCCTGAAGCGCAGCCGGCCCTATGTCATCGTGGGCTGCTTTGTGGCTGGCATGCTGCTGACCCCCCCTGACGTGTTCTCCCAGACCTTGCTGGCGGTCCCCATGTGCCTGCTGTTTGAGGCCGGACTGCTGTTTGGCAGGCTGCTGCCACCCCGCTCCGGCCAGCCTGAAGCACGGCCATGAACCTGCTGCTGCTGGAGCCGGCCGAGCTGGACAGCGCCGGACGGGCCATCCTGCGGGGCCGCCGCCTGAAACACCTGCAGGAGGTACATCAGGCCCGCGCCGGCGATACCCTCCGGATCGGGCAGCTTGGTGGCCTGATGGGTCAGGCCGGGCTGCTCCGGATGGATGAAGGCGAAGCTGAACTGCAGGTTCTCCGGCTGGACCAGCCAGCACCAGCCAAGCTGCCGCTAACCCTGCTGCTGGCCCTGCCCCGGCCCAAGATGCTGCGCCGGGTACTGCAGACGGTGGCCAGCATGGGCGTGCCCAGGCTGGTACTGCTGAACAGTTACCGGGTGGAAAAAAGCTTCTGGCAGACCCCCTTTCTGGCCCCGGAAGCCATCCGCGAACAGCTGCTGCTGGGACTGGAGCAGGCCCGGGATACCGTGCTGCCCGAAGTATGGCTGGAGCCACGCTTCAAACCCTTTGTCGAAGACCGCCTGCCCGCCATGGCGGCCGGCACGCGGGGTCTGACCGGCCATCCTGGTGATTATCCGCCCTGCCCCCGGGCGCTGTCCGGCCCTGTCAGCCTGGCCATCGGCCCGGAAGGGGGCTGGATTCCCTATGAAGTGGCACTGCTTGCCCGGGCCGGGCTGCCACCGGTACAGCTCGGCGAACGGATCCTGCGGGTAGAAAACGCCGTGCCCGCCCTGCTGGCCCGGCTGTTCTGAATCAGGCATCCACCGGAGGCAGGTTGAGCAGCCGGGCCGCCATATCACCGGTAGCCCGCACCAGTGCATCGGTAATCCCCGGCTCGGCTACCGAATGGCCGGCATCACGGATGATCTGCAGCTCACTGCCCGGCCAGGCCTGGTGCAGTGCCCAGGCATTTTCCAGCGGGCAGATCGCATCATAGCGACCATGCACGATAATCCCCGGCAGGTGGGCAATTTTCGGCATGTCCTGCAGCAGCTGGTCCGGTTTCAGGAAGGCATGGTTGACGAAGTAATGGCACTCGATGCGGGCCATGGACAGCGCCCGCATCGGTTCGCTGATCCGCTCCACCACATGGGGATTGGGCCGCAGGGTAGCGGTCCGCCCCTCCCAGGCGGCCCAGGCTTTGGCCGCATGCAGCTGGGCAATCTGGTCACTGCCGGTCAGGCGCCGGTAATAGGCCGCCATCAGGTCATCGCGCTCCTCCGGCGGAATCGGAGCCAGGAAATCCTGCCAGTAATCCGGGAACAGCTGGCTGGCGCCGCCGCCCTGGTAAAACCAGTGGAACTCCCGGGGCCGGCACAGGAAGATCCCGCGCAGGATCAGCGCCCGGACCCGCTCCGGGTGAGCCTGGGCATAGGCCAGCGCCAGACTGGAACCCCAGGAGCCGCCGAACAGCAGCCACTGGTCAATTCCGAGAAAGTCGCCAATCCGCTGCATATCCCCGACCAGGTGCACCGTAGTATTGTGCTCCAGGCTGGCATGGGGAACCGAGCGGCCACACCCGCGCTGGTCGAAGGTTACGATCCGGTAGATGGCCGGATCAAAAAAGCGCCGGCTGCTGGCATCGCAGCCCGCCCCCGGCCCGCCGTGGATAAACAGGACCGGCAGGCCATCCGGCGAACCGCTTTCATCCACATACAGGACATGCCCATCCCCCACCGGCAGCTCATGGCGCGCATAGGGTTTGATCTCTGGATACAGGGTCAGCATGCATCACTCCGGACTGAAAGGGGACCCAACGCCCCGGCGCAAAATTCCGGGGCAGCCATGCAGCAGAGCATAGCGCGGAACGGTACGGCACAGCGGGCCAGAAACACCCCCTGTGCCTTCCGGCAACAGTCTGGCCGCATGGTTCAGCCCGGCTGGTGATAACCGGTTACCCGCCGGACCTCCTCTTTCGAGCCGAGGAACACGGCCACCCGCTGGTGCAGGGAGTCTGGCTGGATCTCCAGAATCCGCTGGCTGCCATTGGTGGCGGCGCCACCCGCCTGCTCGATGATAAAGGCCATTGGATTGGCCTCGTACATCAGGCGCAGCTTGCCGGGTTTATCCGGATCACGGGCATCCCGCGGATACATGAAAATGCCGCCCCGGGTCAGGATACGGTGGACATCCGCCACCATCGAGGCGATCCAGCGCATATTGTAATTTTTGCCCAGCGGTCCTTCCGCTCCGGCCAGCAGCTCGTCCACATAGCGTTGTACCGGGGCCTCCCAGTGGCGCTGGTTGGACATGTTGACGGCAAACTCGGCAGTCTGCTCCGGCACCCGCAGATCATCGTGGGTCATCACAAAGCTGCCCAGTTCGCGGTCCAGGGTAAACCCGCGAACCCCCTGGCCCAGGGTCAGCATCAGCATGGTCTGGGGACCATAGATGGCATAACCGGCTGCTACCTGCTGTACGCCGGGCTGCAGGAAGGCTTCCTCACCCAGCACATCATTCTGGGTAAAGCAGGCTTCCGGACAGCGCAGCACCGAGAAAATGGTGCCCACGGAAACATTCACATCAATGTTGGAAGAGCCGTCCAGCGGGTCGAACACCAGCAGATAGGCGCCTTTGGGATAGCGCCCGGGAATCTGGTAAGCCTTGTCCATCTCCTCCGAAGCCATCGCGGCCAGATGGCCGCCCCACTCGTTGGCTTCCAGCAGGATTTCATTGGACAGGACATCCAGCTTTTTTTGCACCTCGCCCTGGACATTTTCGGTATCCATGCTTCCCAGCACACCGCCCAGAGCCCCCTTGGAAACGGCATTGCTGATTTCCTTGCAGGCCCTGGCCACGACCTCGATGAGGAACCGCAGATCCGCAGGGGTGTTGTGATTACGGGTTTCCTCGATGAGATAGCGGCTCAGGGTGGTGCGTGACGACATGATCGGGCTCCGTCAATGGAAAAATCGCAGTGTAGCGCGACTCTGCCTGCCGAATCTGCCACCCCGGAGCCACAACCGCCTTCAGTGCCCGCCCAGCGGGACCTGCCAGATGTCCTGTGCATATTCACGGATGGCCCGGTCCGAGGAGAACCAGCCCACCCGGGCGGTATTCAGCACGGCCGAACGCCACCAGCGCTGCGGATCACGCCACCGGGCCGCCACCTCCTGCTGGGCCTGCCAGTACGCCTCAAAGTCGGCACAGACCATAAAGGTGTCATACCTGACCAGATTGTCCACCAGCCCGGCATAACGGTTGCGGTCATCACAGGAGAAGCCGCCGCTGCGGATGGCCGACAGCGCCTCACCCAGCCCAGGTGAAGCAGCCACCATGGCCTCGGCGTTAAACTCGCCGGCCCGCTTGCGGGCCTCCACCTGCTGGGCGGTCAGGCCAAAGATAAACATGTGCTCGCCGCCGATCCGCTCGTGCATCTCCACATTGGCCCCGTCCATGGTGCCAATGGTCAGAGCACCATTCAGGGCAAACTTCATATTGCTGGTCCCGGAAGCTTCCAGCCCGGCAGTGGAAATCTGCTCGGACAGGTCGGCCGCCGGGATGATTCGCTCGGCCAGGCTGACGTTGTAGTTGGGGATAAACACCACCTTCAGCAGGCCGCGCACCGTAGGGTCGGCATTGATGGTCCGGGCAATGTCGTTGGCCAGCTTGATGATCAGCTTGGCCTGCTGGTAGCTGGCGGCCGCCTTGCCACCCAGGATTTTCACCCGGGGCACCCACTCCTTGCCCGGATCGGCACGGATGGCCTGGTAGAGGGCCACAGCATGCAGCAGGTTGAGCAGCTGGCGCTTGTACTCGTGGATCCGCTTGCC
>DIDB01000077.1 GCA_002417905.1 Pseudomonadaceae bacterium UBA5811 | reverse complement strand
AGCAAACGGTGGCCGAGCTGTCCAAAGCGGCAGCGGCTCCGGAGCTGACCAGCAATGCCCTGCTGGCCAAGGAAAGCGCCGAGAACCTGACCCTCTCCAGCTACCTGCTGCGGGGCACGGAACAGCTGAACGAAGTCACCCAGAACAACCTGAAAGCCCAGCAGCAGCTGGATTCACTGAACCAGATCAGCCGCTACCTGGACGAACAGATTGCCGTACTGGGCGGCAACCAGATCCTGTCCAAGATCCTGATCCAGCAGCAGCAGGCCCTGCCGGATATCGAACTGGACCCCAATCTGGCCAGCAACATTGCTGACCTGCGGCTGTACCAGTTTGACCTGAACCAGCGGCTGGAAAACATCACCGATCCCCAAGCCTATATTGACCGGCAGCTGCTGACCCAGCCCCAGGGCACCGACACACCGGAGCTGCGCAAGGCCCTGCAGGATCTGCTGCAGAACCGGAGCGACCTGATGCAGCAGCTGGAACAGCTGCTCAGTTCGCTGCTCAGCGGGTCCGTCACCCTGCAGGTCAACCAGAAGCAGCTGCAAAACACCGCCCAGGACATCCGCAAAACCATCAATGAGCAGATGTTCTGGATTCCCAGCAACAAGCCGTTGAGCTGGAGCTGGCTGACCAGCCTGCCCGAGCACCTGAAAGCCCAGCTGGAGGACATGCCTTGGACATCGGTACTCAGCCAGCTGCAGAGCGGACTGCTCAAGCAGCCACTGTTCTTCCTGCCCCTGCTGGTGCTGATGGCTGGCATGCTCTGGAAGCGCAGGGCCATCAGCCAGCGGCTGGACAGCATCAGCAAGAGCATCGGCCACTATGCCCGGGACTCGCAGCTGAACACTCCGATAGCCCTGCTGCTTAACCTGCTGCTGGCCCTGCCGGCAGCCCTGGCGCTGGCCCTGTGCGGCTTTGCCCTGGAAATGGATGGCCGGGGCCAGAATGCCAGCCTCAGCGCGGCCTTTTTCCAGATGGCCCAGGCCTGTCTGGTGTTCTACACCGCCTATCTGGTGCTCAGCCCCGGCCATATGGCCGAGGTCCACTTCCGCTGGCCGGCCGGCCAGGTGCGCTTCCTGCGCCGGGAAATCGGCTGGCTGGGCATTGTGGTGATGGTCATGGTAGCCATCGTGACCTTTGCCATGCACCAGCCCGCCGTACTGGCCAACGATGTACTGGGGTTGATCGCGGTGCTGGTCTGCTATCTGCTGACCAGTCTGGGACTGGTCCGGGTGCTGTTCCGCGGCCCCTACAGTGACAATGCCTCGCTGGCCCGCCAGGCCATGGGGCTGCTGTTCTGCCTGCTGCCGCTGACCCTGGCGGTGGCCGTGGGACTGGGCTACTACTACACGGCCCTGCGCCTGACTGGCCGGCTGGCCGATACCCTGTATCTGGTCCTGCTGTGGATTCTGCTGGAGGCGGTGCTGGTACGCAGCCTGAGCGTGGCGGCCAGGCGGCTGGCGTACCAGCGCATGCAGGAAAAACGCCGCCGGCAGGCCGAGGAAGACCAGGAGCAGGGTGAAATCCGGATCGAGGAGCCGGTCATCGATATCGAGCAGCTCAACCAGCAGTCCCTGCGCCTGATGCGGATCACCCTGTTTGGCAGCTTTGTCGCCGTGCTGTACTGGATCTGGTCCGACCTGATTTCCGTGGTGTCCTATCTGGACAACTTTATCCTGTACACCATTGGCAGCGGTGACACAGCCACAGCCATCAGCCTGCGCGACGTGCTCAGCGGCCTGCTGATCGGCGGCATTTCCATACTGCTGGCCCGCAACCTGCCCGGCCTGCTGGAGGTGTTTGTCCTGTCCCGGATGAAGCTTGGCCAAGGCAGTGCCTATGCCACCAGCACCCTGCTGACCTATGCCCTGATCGCACTGGGTGCCACCAGCACCCTGGCGGCGGTCGGCGTCAAGTGGGACCAGCTGCAGTGGCTGGTCGCCGCCCTGTCGGTGGGGCTTGGCTTTGGCCTGCAGGAAATCTTCGCCAACTTTGTTTCTGGCCTGATCATCCTGTTCGAACGGCCGGTGCGCATCGGTGACCTGGTGACCATTAACAGCCTGACTGGCACGGTCACCCGGATCAAGATCCGGGCCACCACCATCACGGATGCCGACCGCAAGGAAATCATCGTGCCCAACAAGTCCTTTATCACCAGCCAGCTGGTGAACTGGACCCTGACGGATACCGTGACTCGGCTGGTCATCAAGGTCGGTGTCGCCTATGGCTCCGACCTGGCCCTGGTGCGCCAGCTGCTGCTGAAAGTCGCCGATGACAACCCCCGGGTACTGGCTGACCCGGCCCCGGATGTCTGGTTCCTGAACTTTGGCGAAAGTACCCTCGACCATGAGCTGCGGGTGCATGTCCGGGAGCTGAAAGACCGGATGGTGACCTGGGATGAGCTGAACCGGGCCATTGACGGCGAATTCTCCCGGCACGGCATCGAAATCGCCTTCAACCAGCTGGATATTTACGTCAAGAACCTGGAGAGCGGCCAGCAGCTCCACCTGCCCGGTCCGGCCGGCAGCGGGCCGGCGGCGGAGCCCGGCCAGCGCCAGCCGGAACAGCGTGATGCCCTGGAGGCGGAGCCCGACAGCGACTGAGCCGGGCTATTCCAGACGGCGCAGGGCCTCCAGACGCAGGGCCAGCGCCTGCTCCAGCCGGCCCAGCCGCTCCTGCAGGGCTTGCCGGTGCGGTGGATCGGTAGCCTGCGCCAGTAACTGGCGCAAGCTGGCCCGCTCGTTAAACAGCGCCACCTCCAGCGGTGCAATTCCGGCATTTTTCAGCACCCGGAAGCCCATGCGCAGGGCTTCCGGAGTTTGCAGCCAACCCTCATCAACCGGCAGGGGCACACCCGGTTTCGTGACCTGCTGCTGCCAGGCAGACACCGCCCGGGCAATCCGCTGTTCCAGTTCCTGCTCCAGACTGGCCATATTTTCCTGCCCTCCCCGAAAGGCTGCTGTTAGATAAAAACCGCATAAATCGCTTATAAAATATTCTTGGACGTCCGGCGGGCCAGCTTTCTATTGTTGGCCGCCCCGGACACCTGTCCGGCGACCTGCTGCCCCTCCCTGCCCCCGGAATCTCCATGCTGCCTGATAACCTGCCAGTCTGGTTCGTCGCTGCCCTGCTGCTCTGGGTGCTGTATGCCTTTGTCCGCGAACGCTGGACACCCGATACGGTGGCCGGTATCGCCGTGGCCATCCTGCTGGGCAGCCAGCTGCTGGAAGCCAGGGAGGTGCTGGGTGTGCTGAGCAACCCGGCACCGGTAACCATCGCCTGCATGTTTGTCCTGTCCGCCGCCCTGGAGCGGACCGGCTGCATTGATGTACTGGGCAACTGGCTGGGCCAGCGGCTGGGCGACAATCCCCGGCATATTCTCGCTGGCCTGATGCTGACCGCCCTGACCATTTCCGCATTCCTGAACAATACCCCGGTGGTGGCCATCCTGACCCCCGTGGCCATTGCCCTGGCCCGGCGGGCCGGGCACAGCCCGTCACGCTTCCTGATTCCGCTGTCCTTTGCCACCATCCTTGGTGGCACCCTCAGCATGATCGGGACTTCAACCAATATCCTGGTGGATGGCGTTGCCCGGGATGCCGGGCTGCCAGCCTTCAGCATGTTCGAAATTACTCCGGCGGCGCTGGTGTTCTGCGTGACAGGCCTTGCCTATCTGCTGCTGTTCAGCCAGTCGCTGCTGCCCGAACGGGAAACCCTGTCCCGCCAGCTGCATCCCGGCCTGTCCCGCCTGTTTATCAGCGAACTGCTGGTTCCGCTGGATTCACCGATGGCCGGGCAGCCCCTGGGCGAAGCCGGACTGGCAGGTGTCCAGGTGCTGAAAATCCTGCGGGAAGAGCAGGAGCTGACACCCCGGCCAGACCTGCCGTTGCAGGGTGGCGACCGGCTGGTTCTGCACGGCCCGGCCGAAAAGGTGCTGGCGCTGCGCGGCAATGGCGGGCTGGCCGTGCATCCCGGACGGGACTTTGAACCGCTGGGCAACCGGGATGCCGTACTGGCCGAGGCCATTGTCGGCCGGAATTCCCGCTACAGCCACCGGCCAATGCGCGATCTGGACCTCACCGCCCGCTATGGCATCGCGGTGCTGGCCATTCACCGCCAGGCCGAGAATATCCGGGACAATCTGGATGACTTCCAGCTGCAGTTCGGTGACGTCCTGCTGGTGGAGGGCACTCCGGCGCAGATCCGCCGCTTTGCGGACAACGGCGATCTGATCAGCCTGAATACCGTGCAACAGCGCAGTTACCGCCGGGAAAAAGCCCCTATTGCCATTCTGGCCACCCTGGCAGTCATCCTGCTCTCCGCATTCCGGATCATGCCCATCGAAGGGCTGGCCATGATGGCCGGTGCCCTGGTGCTGGCCACCCGCTGCCTGGAAGTCGAGGATGCCTACAAGGCCATCGACTGGCGGGTACTCAGCCTGATTTTCGGCATGCTGGCCATCAGTATGGCCATGGACAAGGTGGGGCTGGTGCAACTGCTGGTCAACCAGGTGATGGCGCTGCTGCCCGCCGCAGCACCGCTGGTGCTGCTGGGTTTTGTCTATCTGCTGACTACCCTGCTGACCGAAATGCTGTCCAACAATGCAGTGGCCGTGCTGGTTACGCCCGTCGCCATCGGCATTGCCCAGAGCCTCGGCGCCGATCCAAGGCCCTTTGTGGTCGCGGTAATGTTTGCGGCCAGCATGAGCTTTGCCACCCCCATCGGCTACCAGACCAACACGTTCGTATACAACGCGGGAGGCTACCGGTTCAGCGACTTCCTGCGCATCGGCATTCCCCTGAACCTGCTGATGGTCCCGGTGGCCCTGCTGGTCATTCCCTGGTTCTGGCCCCTGCAGCCGGCCTGAGCAACCCTTGCAATCGGCAGAATGGCCCCCACGTTTGCAGCAATTACCTGTGGAAGCCTGTCATGAGCACAACCCTGACCATTCCCTGCCCGCACTGCAACGCCCTGAACCGGGTCCCGGCCGGACGCCGGCAGGACAGCCCGCAGTGCGGGCGCTGCAAACAGCCGCTGCTGCCTGCCCATCCCTTTGCCCTGAACGAGGCAAGCTTTGAACGGCAGATCCAGGGTGACCTGCCCCTGCTGGTGGATGTCTGGGCCGCGTGGTGCGGGCCCTGTCGCAGCTTTGCACCGGTCTTTGAACAGGCTGCAGCCCGGCTGCAGGGCCGCTGCCGGCTGGCCAAACTGGACAGTGAGGCCAGCCCGCAACTCTCGGCCCGGCTGGGCATCCGCTCCATTCCCAGCCTGATCCTGTTCCGGCAGGGAGCGGAAAAGGCCCGGATGAGTGGTGCCCTGCCGCTGCCACAGCTGCTGGACTGGCTGGAGCCCCAGCTCTGAATCAGCGGCTGGCGTGATACGGTGCAGACAGCTCATGCACCGCATCGATAAATGCGCCGGCATGGGCCGGGTCCACCTCGGGAGTAATACCATGCCCCAGATTGAACACATGGCCTGAGCCCGGGCCATAACTGGCCAGGATCCGTGCCACCTCGGCACGGATCACCGCCGGGCTGGCATAAAGAACCGTCGGATCCATATTGCCCTGCAGGGCCACCCGGTCGCCCACCCGGGTCCGGGCCTGGCCGATATCGCAGGTCCAGTCCAGACCCAGTGCGCTGGCTCCGCTGTCTGCCATGACCTCCAGCCACTGGCCACCATTTTTGGTAAACAGGATGACCGGCACCGGATGCCCTTCCGGCCCGGCAATCAGTCCGGCCACGATCTGGCGCATATAAGCCAGCGAAAATGCCTGGTAAGCCACATCAGACAGGCTGCCGCCCCAGGTATCAAAAATCTGCACGGCCTGGGCACCGGCCCGGATCTGGGCATTCAGATAGGCTGTTACTGCCCGGGCCAGTTTATCCAGCAGGGCATGCAGGGCTTCGGGCTGCTCGTAGAGCATGACCTTGGAGCGGCGAAAATCCCGGGATGAGCCGCCTTCCAGCATATAGGTAGCCAGCGTCCATGGACTGCCAGAAAAGCCGATCAGTGGCACCCGGCCATTCAGCTCGCGGCGGATGGTGCGCACCGCGGCCATCACATAACCCAGATCCGCCTCCGGATCCGGTACTGGCAGGGCATCAATGTCAGCCCGGCTGCGGACCGGCTTGCGGAAACGCGGCCCCTCGCCCGGTTCAAAATACAGGCCAAGGCCCATGGCATCCGGAATGGTCAGGATGTCGGAAAACAGGATGGCCGCGTCCAGCGGATAGCGCTCCAGCGGCTGCAGGGTCACTTCGCAGGCCAGCTCCGGACTTTTGCACAGCTGCATGAAATCACCGGCCCTGGCCCGGGTGGCCCGGTACTCCGGCAGATAACGGCCAGCCTGGCGCATCATCCAGACCGGGGTGACATCCACGGGCTGTTTCAGCAGGGCTCGGAGAAAGCGGTCATTTTTCAGGACAGTCATGGCAGAAATCCGGCAAGGTCATTCGGGGCATTGTGACAAGACAGAATGCAAAAGGCACGGACCCTGCCGTGCCTTTACCGGCGTACAGAAGCCTGGGAGAGGGCTAGAGACCCAGATAGTCCAGGATGCCTTCCGCCGCCTGCCGGCCCTCATAAATGGCCGTAACCACCAGATCCGAACCGCGCACCATGTCACCGCCGGCAAAAATTTTCGGATTGCTGGTCTGGAAGCGGAACTGGCCATCCTCCGAAGCCACCACCCGGCCCTGACCATCCGTGCGGATTCCCTGACGTTCGAACCAGGGGGCCGGACTGGGCCGGAAACCAAAGGCGATTACCACCGCATCAGCGGGCAGGACCTGCTCGGAGCCAGGGATGGGCTCAGGACTGCGCCGGCCGCGGGCATCCGGCTCACCCAGACGGGTTTCCACCACCTTGACGCCTTCGACCCGGCCATCACCGACAATGGCGATCGGCTGGCGGCTAAACAGGAACCTGACACCCTCATCCCTGGCGTTTTTCACCTCGCGACGCGAACCGGGCATATTGGCCGCATCCCGGCGGTAGGCACAGGTCACACTTTTGGCACCCTGACGGATCGAGGTGCGATTGCAGTCCATCGCGGTGTCACCGCCTCCCAGCACCACGACATTCTTGCCCTTCATGTCGATGAAGTCGTCGGGAGACTGCTCAAAGCCCAGGTTGCGATTGACACTGGCAATCAGGAAATCCAGGGCATCGCAGACGCCGGGCAGGTCTTCGCCGGGGAAACCGCCTTTCATGTAGGTATAGGTTCCCATCCCCATGAACACGGCATCAAACTCTTCCAGCAGCTGCTCTACGGTGATGTCCTTGCCGACTTCGGTGTTCAGCCGGAACTCAACCCCCATTTCCGCAAATACTTCCCGGCGCCGGGCCAGTACATTTTTATCCAGCTTGAACTGGGGAATGCCAAAGGTCAGCAGACCACCGATTTCCGGACGCTTGTCAAAGACCACCGGCGTCACGCCGTTACGCACCAGAATATCCGCACAGCCCAGGCCGGCCGGGCCGGCACCGATAACCGCCACTTTTTTGCCGGTGGACTGGACCCTGGACAGGTCCGGCCGCCAGCCCATGGCAAAGGCGGTATCGGTGATATAGCGCTCCACCGCACCGATGGTCACTGCACCAAACCCGTCATTCAGGGTGCAGGCCCCCTCGCACAGCCGGTCCTGGGGACAGACCCGGCCACAGACTTCCGGCAGGGTATTGGTCTGGTGCGACAGCTCGGCGGCGGCAAGAATATTGCCTTCGGCCACCAGTTTCAGCCAGTTGGGCACAAAGTTATGGACCGGGCACTTCCATTCACAGTAAGGGTTGCCACAGCCCAGACAGCGATGCGCCTGCTCGGCCGCCTGCTGCGGCCGGAAAGGCTCATAGATCTCGCTGAATTCTTTCTTGCGGCGGCGCAAGGTTTTCTTCTTGGGATCAACCCGGCCGACCTCGATAAACTGGAAGTCGTTGTTCAGACGCTCAGTCATTACAAAACCTCTTGGCAGCAGCTCCAGTCCAGACTGCAAGCTGCAAGACGATCACGGTGAACCGGCTCCCGGAACCGTCCGGAAGCCGTGCGCCAGCCCTTACTGCGGATTTGCCCGGGTGCTGGTCAGCAGCGAGGACAGGTTGGCTGCCTTGGGCTTGACCAGCCAGAACCGCCGCAGGTAGTCATCCAGATTGTCCAGAATGCCGGCACCCCAGGCGCTGCCGGTTTCGGCCACGTACTCCTCCAGCACCTCATGCAGGTGATGGCGGTGGGCCTCCATGGACTCGCAGGTGATCCGGTGGATATTCACCAGCTCGTTGTTCAGGCGGTCCACAAAGCTGTTGTCCAGGTCCAGCACATAGGCAAACCCGCCGGTCATTCCGGAAGCAAAGTTATAACCGGTCCGGCCCAGCACACAGACAAAGCCACCGGTCATGTATTCACAGCAATGGTCTCCGGTACCCTCCACCACGGCGTGGGCACCCGAGTTACGCACGGCAAACCGCTCACCAGCCGTACCGGCAGCAAACAGCTTGCCGCCCGTGGCGCCATACAGGCAGGTATTGCCGACAATGGCCGATTCCCGGGTATCCAGCAGCGAACCCTTGGGCGGAGTCACTACCAGCTTGCCGCCGGCCATGCCCTTGCCGACATAGTCGTTGGCATCCCCCTCCAGATAAAGGTTCAGGCCACCCGCGTTCCACACGCCAAAGCTCTGGCCAGCCGTCCCCCGGAAGCGGAAGGAGACCGGCGCATCGTCCATGCCGTGATTGCCATGCAGCCGGGCAATTTCACCGGAAACCCGGGCCCCCACCGAACGGTCACAGTTGCAGATATCCAGCTCGAAACTGCCACCACTGCGGCTGGTAATCGCGTTCCGCGACAGCTCAACCATTTTTTCGGCCAGCAGCCCCTGGTCAAACGGCGGGTTGCGCTCGGCGGTACAGAATTGCGGCTTGCCAGTGATACGGGTGTTGGCCAGCAGCGGTGACAGGTCCAGCGCAGCCTGCTGGCTGGTCTCGCCAGGCAGGATTTCCAGCAGGTCAGTACGGCCGATCAGGGCCTCCAGCGAAGGGACGCCCAGCCGGGCCAGCCATTCTCGGGTTTCCTCGGCCAGGAAGGTGAAGAAGTTCATCACCATGTCCACCGTGCCGATAAAGTGCTCCTTGCGGAGCCGGTCATTCTGGGTGGCCACCCCGGTCGCACAGTTGTTCAGGTGGCAGATCCGCAGGTATTTGCAGCCCAGGGCAATCATCGGCGCAGTACCAAAGCCAAAGCTCTCGGCACCAAGGATGGCCGCCTTGATCACATCCAGCCCGGTTTTCAGGCCACCATCCGTCTGGACCCGCACATTGCCGCGCAGGTCATTGCCACGCAGGGTCTGGTGGGCCTCGGCCAGGCCCAGCTCCCAGGGCGAACCGGCGTAACGGATGGAAGACAGCGGCGAAGCGCCCGTACCACCGTCATAGCCGGAAATGGTGATCAGGTCGGCATAGGCCTTGGCCACCCCGGCGGCGATGGTACCCACGCCCGGCTCGGCTACCAGCTTGACCGATACCAGAGCATCCGGGTTGACCTGCTTGAGGTCAAAAATCAGCTGGGCCAGATCCTCGATCGAATAGATGTCATGGTGCGGCGGCGGCGAAATCAGGGTTACGCCGGGCACGGCATAACGCAGCCGGGCAATCAGCGGGTTGACCTTGCCGCCGGGCAGCTGGCCGCCTTCACCGGGCTTGGCACCCTGGGCCACCTTGATCTGCAGCACCTCGGCATTAACCAGATATTCCGGCGTTACCCCGAAACGGCCGGTAGCCACCTGCTTGATTTTCGAGCTGCGGATGGTGCCGTAGCGGGCCGGGTCTTCCCCGCCCTCCCCGGAGTTGGAGCGGGCACCCAGCCGGTTCATCGCCTCGGCAATGGCCTCATGGGCCTCCGGTGACAGGGCACCCAGCGAAATACCGGCCGAGTCAAAGCGGCGCAGGATCGACTCAACCGGCTCAACCTGCTCCAGCGGCAGCGGCTGGCTGGCCTCTTTCAGGCGCAGCAGGTCACGCAGTGTGGCGACCGGCCGGTTATCCACCAGCGCGGAATACTCCCGGAACTTTGCATAATCACCCTGCTGGACAGCTGCCTGCAGGGCCGCCACCACATCCGGGTTATAGGCGTGATACTCGCCGCCATAGATGAACTTGAGCAGACCACCCTGCTGGATCGGTTTGCGCAGGCTCCAGGCTTCTGCTGCCAGCTGTTTCTGGGCACTTTCCAGATCAGCGAAACGGGCACCGCCAATGCGGCTGACCACACCCCGGAAACAGAGTGCGGTCACTTCATCGGCCAGACCCACCGCTTCAAACAGCTGGGCTCCGCGGTAAGAAGCCACGGTAGAAATTCCCATCTTGGACAGGATTTTCATCAGACCTTTGGAGATGCCCTTGCGGTAATTCTTGAATACCTCATACAGGTCGCCAAGGATCTCGCCGGTCCGGATCAGGTCGCCCAGCACCTCGTAGGCCAGATAGGGATAGATGGCTGTCGCGCCAAAGCCGATCAGTACGGCAAACTGGTGGGGATCGCGGGCTGTGGCAGTTTCCACCAGAATATTGCAGTCGCAGCGCAAGCCTTTTTCCACCAGGTGGTGATGCACCGCCCCGACCGCCAGCGCCGCATGAACCGGCAGACGGCCCCGGCCGATATCCCGGTCACTCAGGACCAGTAGCACCCTGCCCGCCCGGACGGCGTCTTCTGCCTGGCGGGTAATGTCCCGCACCGCATCTTCCAGACTACCGCTTTCATCGTAATTCAGGTCGATCTGCTGACGCCCGAAGCCCGGCTGCGCCAGCTCCATGATGGCATGCCACTTGGCCGGAGAGATCAGTGGCGTGGTCAGGATGGCCCGGCGGGCATGCTCGCCCGTTTCCTCGAAGACGTTCTGCTCGGCCCCAAGGCAAGTCTCCAGTGACATCACGATGGACTCGCGCAGCGGGTCAATCGGCGGGTTGGTCACCTGGGCAAACTGCTGGCGGAAATAGTCGTAAGGCGAACGCACCCGGCGGGACAGCACCGCCACCGGCGTGTCATCCCCCATGGAGC
>DIDB01000105.1 GCA_002417905.1 Pseudomonadaceae bacterium UBA5811 | reverse complement strand
GCTGGCCGAACCCGGCGCAGTGGCCTGAACGGTCCGGGGAAAGGGTCTGTTACCCTTGCATAAAATACGGACAGGCCTCATCTTGCGACCCTATATTCCTCACCACTGACTGACCTCATGGACCCTTCTCCCAGCTCCGTTACCACCTATTTTGCGGATATTGGCCTGCTGCTCTTCGCGTTTTTTCTTGTCCTGCTCAACGGTTTTTTTGTGGCAGCCGAATTTGCCATGGTCAAGCTGCGCGCCACCAAGGTAGAAGCCATTGCCGCCCGCCATGGCTGGCGGGGCGAAATCCTGCGCACCGTACACAGCAAGCTGGATGCCTATCTCTCCGCCTGCCAGCTGGGCATCACTCTGGCGTCACTGGGACTGGGCTGGGTCGGTGAGCCGGCCTTTGCCCACCTGCTGGAGCCGCTGATGCAGAATCTGGGCATCACCTCGGAAGCCCTGATCCATAGCAGCGCCTTTGTTGCCGCATTTTTCATCATTTCCTACCTGCATATCGTGGTGGGCGAGCTGGCCCCCAAATCCTGGGCCATCCGCGAGTCCGAGCTGCTGTCCCTGTGGACAGCGGTACCGCTTTACCTGTTTTACTGGCTGATGTTCCCGGCCATCTGGCTGCTGAACGCCAGCGCCAATGGCATCCTGCGGATTGCCGGGCAGCGCCCGCAGGAAGAGCATCACGAACACCACTACAGCCGCGAAGAACTGAAGCTGATCCTGCATTCCAACCGGGCCCATGATCCGGCTGACCAGGATATGCGGGTGCTGGCCTCGGCGGTCGAGCTGGGTGAGCTGGAGGTGGTGGACTGGGCCAACTCCCGGGAAGACCTGGTCTATCTGGAGCGCAAGGCCACGCTGGACGAAGTATTCAGCGTATTCCGCCGCCACAAGTACAGCCGTTATCCGGTCTACGATGAAGAAATTGCCGACTTTATCGGCGTCCTGCATATCAAGGACCTGCTACTGCAGCTGTCCCTGCTGGAAATGCTGCCCTCCGCCCTGAAACTGGATGATCTGGTCCATCCACTGGAGCGGGTTTCCAAGCACATGCCGCTGGCTGAACTGCTGGAACGCTTCCGGCAGGGCAGTTCGCACTTTGCACTGGTCGAAGAAGGCGACCACAAGGTCATTGGCTACCTGACCATGGAAGATGTTCTGGAGGCCCTGGTCGGCGATATTCAGGACGAACACCGCAAGGCCGAGCGCAGCATTCTGGCCTATCAGCCTGGCAAACTGCTGGTCCGTGGCGATACCCCCCTGTTCAAGATCGAACGGCTGCTGGGCGTGGATCTGGACCATGTGGAGGCTGATACCCTGGGCGGGCTGGTCTATGAAACGATGAAAAAAGTACCGGAGCCTGATGACGTTACCCAGGTGGCCGGACTGCGCATCATCGTCAAAAAAATGAAAGGCCCGAAAATTGTGCTGGCCAAGGTCCTGAAGCTGGACAGCTAAGCCATTCAGTCGCCGCCCACCAGCGGGGTAAAGTTCGGCAGGCTGTCCACAGGCCGGGCAAACTCGAAAGGAATGGACAGCATCTGGCCATCAACATTGCGCTGTACCACAAAATGCAGGTGCGGGCCGGAGCTGTTCCCGGTATTGCCGGACAGGGCCAGCAACTGGCCGGTTATCACCCGCGCCCCCTCCTGGACCCTGACCGAACCACGCATCAGGTGCAGATAAACGCTCATGGTGCCATCTTCATGCAGTATCCGGACAAAATTGCCTGATGGATGACTGCCCCGGCCGGTCTGGCTGTTTTCAGTCCGGACCACCGTGCCGGCCCTGGCTGCAATAATCGGCGTTCCCTCCGGCATGGCGATATCCCGGGCATAGCGGCCCCGTCCGGTAAAGTGGCTGTACTGGCCATTGGGGCCCTGGGTCAGGCGGAAGGGACCGCCCCGCCAGGGCAGTGGATAACGGTAACTGGCCGGCTTCAGCCGTGGATCGCCCAGGATGTGCTGCAGACGGGGGGTGTAATCCAGTGGCTGGCCTGCATCAAGAGGCGCCAGCACCAGCAGCTCCTGCCGGCTCCTGGGGGCAATGACCTGACGGAGCGGCTGGCCGGGTGCGTTGCGGACATTGTGCAGATCGTCCAGGCGCAGTATCACCTCCACCGGCGCAAACAGATCATTACGGACTGCCAGCACCACCTGGTTACCCCGGCGCCGGCTTTCCAGCCGGACCTGGCGATCAAAATGCTCCTCCATCCGGTCCTGGAAGCGCAGGATCCAGGAACCACTGGCCGGGCGATCCGAATAGCTCACTGCGCCACTGGCGCTGACGGACTTGTAAATGGTAACAGCCTGCCCTGGCAGGGACAGAGCACACAGACAGCCCAGCAGGAGAGCCCGTCTACCTGCCCGCATCAGGCACCGGGAACGTAGTGTTTCTGGGGGGTTCCGGCCGCAATCAGCCGGGACAGGTAATCCAGCTTCTTCGGGTCGGCATCCACAAAACGGAAAGTCAGCTGCAGCCATTCACTGTCCGGGCGCGGGTCAACCGCCGCCAGAGCATGCAGATAACCGTTCAGCCGGGCCACTTCAGGATGCTGTTCTTGTTCCAGATCGAGGACGGCACTTTCCATGATCTGCGGCAGCAGCTGGTCCCGGTGAACCAGCAAAACAGCCTCTTTCAGACTGAGGTTCCTGATCTGGCACTCCAGGTTCCCGGCAGCCAGCCGCAACTGGCCGGCAAACCGCCCGGCCGGACCGGAGCCCGCCCGGGCAGCTGCAGGGCGCGGAGTGGCTGCAGGTGCCGCTGTCCGGGCGGCCGGAGCCGCCGCCGGAACACTCCTGGCCGGCCCAGATGTCAGGGCCGCCAGCGAGTCATTGGGCAAACCACCGGCCGACCCGGAGTATGCCCGGTACATCTGCTCCAGATGGCCGGTACGGTCCATCACCTTGCGGACCTTGTTGACCAGCTGCTCGTTGGTAAACGGCTTGCCCAGGTAGTCCGTCACCCCGGCCTGGATGGCCTGAATGACATTTTCCTTGTCACTGCGGCTGGTCACCATGACAAAGGGCACCTTCTTCAGGCTGGCCTGGGCACGGCACCAGCCCAGCAGCTCAATACCGGACATTTCCGGCATTTCCCAGTCACAAAGGATCAGCTCAACCGGCGCAGCGGCCAGAATCTGCTGGGCCCGGCGTCCGTTGGTTGCCTCTTCAACTTCGATATTTGAAAAGTGGCTGCGCAGCCCCTTTTTCACCAGATCGCGGATAAAAGCAGCATCATCCACAACCAGAATCCTGACCTTGTTCATCGACGGGACCCCACGTCATTTTGAACAAGCATAATCGCAACGTGCGGGCCAAAAAACCCTGGCCACCGGCCAGCACCTCACGATTTGAGAAGCAGGCCTCCTTTGTCCGGCCTGACCTGCCCTGGCAACCACTCTGGCTCAGTGCTCGCCCTGGATAATTTCCTCGACCTTGCGGCGTTTTTCTTCCAGCTTCATATGACGGATATCCGTACCCCGGATCAGGTAAATCACCAGGTGGGCAATATTCCGGGCATGGTCACCAATCCGCTCCAGGGAGCGCAGGGCCCAGATCACATTCAGCACCCGGGAAATCGAACGCGGATCCTCCATCATGTAGGTCGCCAGCTCCCGCAGGGCGGTCTTGTACTCGCGATCCACATACTTGTCGTACTGCACGACTGACAGGGCCAGCTCGGCATCAAAGCGGGCAAAGGAATCCAGCGCATCCTGGACCATCTTGCGCACCTGCTCCCCGATATGCCGGACCTCAACATAGCCCTTGGGCGCCTCGCCTTCCTCCGAGAGCATGATGGCCCGTTTGGCAATCTTGGTCGCCTCGTCGCCAATCCGCTCCAGATCAATCACCGACTTGGAAATGCTGATCACCAGCCGCAGGTCCGAGGCAGCCGGCTGGCGGCGGGCCAGAATCCGCACGCACTCCTCGTCGATGTCATGCTCCATCTGGTTGATCTGCTCATCAATTTCCCGCACCTGGCCGGCCAGCCCGGAGTCTGCCTGGACCAGGGCATTGACCGCATCACACACCTGCTTTTCCACCAGTCCGCCCATGGCCAGCAGGTGGCTGCGGATCTCCTCCAGCTCCATGTTGAACTGCTGGGAAATATGCTGGGTATGGCCTTCTTTATTGATCATCGCTTCTGCTCCACGGACGCCGGGAAGCAGCCCGGCGGGCCTGTGCTGTTATCAGTTGTTAGTCAAGCCGGTGCATGCTCCCGGATCAGCCATAGCGGCCGGTGATGTAATCCTCGGTCTGCTTTTTCTCCGGGTTGGTAAACAGGGTATCGGTATCGCCGTACTCCACCAGCTTGCCCATGTACATGAAAGCGGTGTAGTCGGAAACCCGGGCCGCCTGCTGCATGTTATGGGTGACAATGACAATGGTGTACCTGGACTTCAGTTCATAGATCAGCTCCTCGACCTTCAGCGAGGAAATCGGATCCAGGGCTGAACTGGGCTCATCCAGCAGCAGGACTTCCGGCTGCACGGCAATGGTCCGGGCAATCACCAGCCGCTGCTGCTGGCCACCGGACAGGCCAAGGGCTGACTCATGCAGCCGGTCCTTCACCTCCTCCCACAGGGCCGCACCCTGCAGGGCCCACTCCACCGTCTCATCCAGCACCCGCTTCTGCTTGATGCCCTGGATGCGCAGACCGTAGATCACGTTCTCGTAGATGCTTTTCGGAAAGGGGTTGGGCTTCTGGAACACCATGCCCACCCGGCGGCGCAGATCGGTCACGTCTTCGCCCTTGCGGTAGATATTTTTGCTGTCGAGGTTGATTTCCCCCTCGATCCGGCAACCATCCACCAGATCATTCATCCGGTTAAAGCAGCGCAGCAGGGTAGACTTGCCACAGCCGGACGGGCCGATAAAAGCGGTTACCCGCTGCCTGGCAATCGGCATGCTCACGTCATACAGGGCCTGCTTCTGTCCATAAAACAGGTTCAGGTGATTGACCTGGACCGCAATGGACTCGTTTTCCAGGCTCAGGTTGCGCCGGTCCCGCCCCAGGGCGGAAAGATCGATGCCATGTGAAGGCATATCAGACATGGAAAAACCTCCAGAAATCGCTGAAGGCTGAAGACGGACAGCTCCGCCTCCAGCGCCATTCTCCGCAGCTTAGTGCTCCAGAGCCTTGTATTTTTCCCGCAGGCGGTTACGGATAAAGATGGCCGAGAAATTCAGCAGTGCAATCACCAGCACCAGCAGCAGGGCGGTGGCATACACCAGCGGCCGGGCCGCCTCCACATTGGGGCTCTGGAAGCCAACGTCATAGATGTGGAAACCCAGATGCATGATTTTCTGGTCCAGATGCAGGTAAGGATAGTTGCCATCCAGCGGCAGGGAAGGTGCCAGCTTGACCACACCGACCAGCATCAGCGGCGCAACCTCGCCAGCCGCCCGGGCCACTGCCAGGATCAGCCCGGTCATCATTGCCGGGCTGGCCATGGGCACCACCACTTTCCACAGGGTTTCCGATTTGGTGGCCCCCAGGGCCAGCGAACCCTCCCGGATCATCCGCGGAATCCGGGCCAGCCCTTCCTCAGTGGCCACAATCACCACCGGCAGGGTCAGGATGGCCAGGGTCACCGAAGCCCAGAGCAGGCCCGGTGTACCAAACGTGGGGGATGGCAGGGCCTCCGGGAAGAACAGCCGGTCCATGGAGCCGCCCAGCACATAGACGAAAAAGCCCAGACCAAACACGCCATACACGATGGCTGGCACCCCGGCCAGGTTATTGACCGCAATGCGGATCACCTGGGTCAGCCAGCCCTGCCGGGCATATTCGCGCAGATAGACCGCCGCAATCACGCCGAACGGGGTGACAATAACGGCCATGATCAGGGTCATCAGCACGGTGCCAAAGATGGCCGGAAACACGCCACCCTCGGTATTGGCCTCACGGGGGTCGTCACTGACAAACTCCCACAGCTTGGCAAAGTAGTGCCCCATCTTGTCCATGAATGACATGGTATTGGGCTGGAAAGCCCGGACAATCTTGGCCACTTCGATATCCTGCTCATGGCCATCGGCCGTGCGCAGGACCAGATGGTCACGGGCCAGCTGGGCATGCAGCTCGGCCAGCTGGGTTTCCACCACCTGATACCGGGCTTCCAGCGCAGCCTGGCGGGCCTTCAGCTCCGCCTCGGCCCCGGCTGTCAGTGCATTGTCCAGCTCCAGGGCCCGGCGCCGGAGACGCAGGTGTTCCAGCCCGGAGTTGATTTCGCGGATATCACTTTTCTCCAGGGCAGTCCGGCGGCTGACCAGGCCATTACTGCGCTGGATGCGCGCCTGCAGCTCCGGCATCAGCGCGTTGCCCGAGGCGATCACCTGGCCATTTTCTTTCAGTGCCACCGGATAGCCATAGAAGTTGCCCCACTCACGCCGCTCCAGAACGGTCATTTCCGCCGGATGCTGTACCCCGCTCAGCCATTCCCCGACCACCCACATGAAGTCGGCGCCATACAGGTCCCGGTTGCCGACCTTGAGCAGCTCCCGGGTCATGAACTCCCCGCCCTGCTGCTCCACCGGCAACCCGGAAGCTGCCAGCCGGGCCCGAGGAACCTGCTCGGCCTCGACTACCTCTCCGGCCACCAGCCGGGCCGGCTGGCCAGGTAGCTGGTACTGGCCCTGCATCACATCCGCCGGCCAGAAATGGCCCAGGCCACGCACGGCAATCACCGTCAGCAGGCCCAGGGTCATCAGTACGGCAATGCTCACCGCCCCGGCGTTCATCCAGACCCAGGGCGAACCACTGCCAAGCCAGTATTTGAAACTCCGCTGTTTTGCAGACATGCTGTCCCTACCTCAAAGCGATGCGTACTTGCCGCGCAGCCGCTGACGAATCAGTTCGGCCAGGGTGTTCATCACAAACGTGAAGGTCAGCAGCACCAGTGCCGACAGGAACAGGACCCGGTAATGGGTACTGCCTACCTCGGACTCGGGCATTTCCACCGCAACGTTGGCGGCCAGGGTGCGCAGACCTTCAAAGATGTTCATGTCCATGATCGGTGTGTTACCGGTAGCCATCAGCACGATCATGGTCTCGCCCACCGCCCGGCCCATGCCGATCATCAGCGCCGAGAAAATCCCCGGGCTGGCGGTCAGGATGACCACCCGGCTCAGGGTCTGCCATGGGGTGGCGCCCAGGGCCAGCGAGCCCAGGGTCAGGCTTTTCGGCACGCTGAAAATGGCATCTTCAGCAATCGAGAAAATGTTCGGAATCACGGCAAAGCCCATGGCCAGCCCGACCACCAGGGCGTTGCGCTGGTCAAAGGGAATACCCATTTCCCGGGTCAGCCACAGACGCATGTCACCGCCGAAGAACCAGTTTTCCAGATGGCCGCTGATCCCCAGCGACACAAAGACCACCAGCACGACCACCGGCATCAGCAGGGCACTTTCCCAGCCATCCGGTACCCGCAGCCGCAGGTTTTCCGGCAGGCGGGTCCACAGCCAGCCCGCCAGCAGGACACTCACCGGCATCAGCAGCAGCAGGCTGAAAATGCCGGGCAGATTGCTTTCCACATAGGGTGCCAGGAACAGGCCGGCAAAAAAACCCAGAATGACCGTGGGCAGTGCCTCCATCAGCTCGATGATGGGTTTGACCTTGCGGCGCATGGCCGGCGCCATGAAGTAAGCCGTGTAGATGGCGGCACAGATGGCCAGCGGCGCAGCCAGTAGCATGGCGTAGAACGCGGCCTTGAGCGTACCGAAAGCCAGCGGCGCCAGACTCAGCTTGGGCTCGAAGTCCGTGGTGGCCGACGTGGACTGCCAGACATAGTCCGGATGGTCATAGTTTTCATACCAGACCTTGCCCCACAGCGCGCTCCAGGACACTTCCGGGTGCGGATTATCCACCGCGAAGGTCTGCAGCTGGCCATTGCTTTCCAGCAGCAGCAGGTCAGCCCGGGGCGACAGGGCAGCCATCGCCCGCCCTTCAGCCACCGCCTCAACCCGCAGGGTCCGGTGGGCCGTGGCATGGAAAATCCCCAGATGGCCAGTAGCATCCAGCGCCATAAAACCTTTGCGGCGCTGCTCCGGAATGATCTGGATCACCGGGCTGTCCGCAAGGACAAAACTGCGGATCAGCCGCAGCGCGGCGCTGCCATCCGGCGCCTTCACCATAAACCACTGGCTGATATTGCCCGCCGCATCCCCGACCAGCAGCGAGGTACCGCCCAGCAGCAGGCTGGCGGTAGTCACCGAGCCGCTGTCACTCATCCGGTAATGACCATTCAGCAGCCGGCGCTGCAGGTCAATAACATTGACACTGCCTTCGCCATCAAAGGCATACAGCCAGCGCTGCCGCGGGTCCACCAGCAGCCGGGTCACCGGACCGGCCAGCTGGGGCAGCTGCAGGACGTCCTGCTCCTGGCTGGCTTCTCCGGTCATCATGTTCCGGGTGATGGACAGGGTCATCGCATGCAGCTCCACCCCTGTACTGCCGGCCAGCAGCAGCGTGTCCTCATCAAAGGTGAAGGCCAGCCGGTCCAGGGCACGGCCCTGGGTGTCCAGGGTCAGTGGCACCTGGCCAAAGGGCCAGGACAGCCGGGGCTCAACCGTTTTCTGCCCGCCCGGCCAGCTGATCGGGTAATCATGCTGCACCACCAGTACCTGGCCATTGCTCAGACCCAGTGCCAGCTGGTGGCTACCCGGTACATCCCGGGCCAGGGCAGTTACCGTAACGCCTTCCGGCAGGGGCAGGCTCTCGCTGGACAGCAGCGTGCCGTCCTTGACCCGGAAAAACTGCACCTGGCCCCGCTCATCCAGGCGCATGGCCACCTGGTTCTGCTCTTCCACAAACAGCATCAGCGGTTTGCCGGTCTGGGCCAGCCAGGCGGGTGTTTCCTCCTGCTGGCGCTCCAGGCTGGCGCCCTGTAGCAGGGGCAGGACCACCTGTCCCAGATAAAAGAAAATCAGGGTAATGGCCCCGAGGACGGCCAGTCCGCCCACGCTGATATACCAGCGGGCCAGATGGTCCCTGAGCATGCGGATCCGCCGCTTGCGCTGCAGGGCCGGCGTATTGAAATCCAGCCGGCTGACGCCCGGCCGGTGCTCCATGTGTTCATTCGCCAAATTTGTCATGCCAGAGTTCCCGGGCTGGAAGCAGCAGTCTGCCAAGTGAAGTTAAATCGCAAATATGACAAAAAAATTACAGCCAGAAGGCATAAAAAACGCCCACCGGGCGGGTGCCCGGCAGGCTTTGTCTGCCCGCCCCGGCAGCGCCGGGGACAGGCCGCAGATCAGTGGGCGCCCAGCTCGGCCAGAGCCTTGTCGGCAACCTTCTTCGGCAGCGGGATGTAGCCATCCTTGATGACCACTTCCTGCCCCTGCTTCGACAGTACCATCTTGACGAACTCGGTCTCCAGCGGGCCCAGCGGCTTGTTGGGCGCCTTGTTGACATAGACGTACAGGAAACGGGCCAGCGGGTATTTGCCAGACAGGGCATTGGCTTCATCTGCCTCTTCCGGCGTACCCCCTTTCTTCGACAGCGGTACAGCCCGCACGCTGGCAGTCTTGTAACCGATGGCCGAATAACCGATGGCATTAACCGTGTTGGAGATCGACTGCACCACGGACGCCGAACCCGGCTGCTCGTTCACATTGGTCTTGTAATCACCCTTGCACAGGGCTTCTTCCTTGAAGTAACCGTAGGTTCCGGATACCGAGTTGCGGCCGAACAGCTGGACCGGCTTGCTGGCCCACTCGCCAGTCAGCCCAAGGTCACCCCAGGTTTTGAGGTCCTTGTCGCCACCACACAGACGGGTGCTGGAGAAAATGGCATCAACCTGCTTGATGTCCAGGCTTTTGATCGGGTTGTCCTTGTTGACAAACACCGCCAGGGCATCAATCGCCACCGGAATGGCCGTCGGCTTGTAACCGTATTTCTGCTCGAATGCCTGCAGCTCATTATCCTTCATCGGCCGGCTCATCGGGCCAAGGCTGGCCGTACCTTCGGTCAGGGCCGGCGGTGCCGTGGAAGAACCGGCCGCCTGGATCTGGATATTGACGCTGGGGTAGATGCGCTTGAACTCTTCAGCCCACATGGTCATCAGGTTGGCCAGCGAATCGGAACCCACACTGGACAGATTGCCGGAAATACCGGCAGTTTTCTGGTAGGCAGGCAGGGCCGGATCGACAGTCGCGCTGGCGCTGGCAGTAAAAGCCCCGGCAGCGACAAACGTCAGCGCAGCCATCAGACGGTTCAGCTTCATTTACCTTGCTCCTTGCAGAGAGGGGAAAGATTCTTGGAGGCCAAGTATCAGCAGTCCGGGTGAAGACTCTATGACCATATTATGACAAAAAGATTACAGGCTGCCGGCCCCATTCACCCTGCCTGCAAAGCCTGCCAGGCGGTCTGTTTCAGGCGATTGCCGGATGTCCGACAAAAGGGGAATCGCACCGGATGACCTGTTCTCTTCATACTGGAAGCCGCCCCTTAAAAAGAAACAAGTTGTGAAAAAATAGTCAAAATCATGCTTGTTAATCGCTTAATAATCTGTTAAGCGATTAACACAACCATGTGACCATCCTCTTCCGTACTGAGGGTTTCGTCACATGAAACTCCCCTGGCCCACCCGGCACACCCCTATCGCCCGCATTGGCAATCTCCACCCGCTCAGCGTGCACCTGCATACCCCGGACAGCAGCCTCCAGCGCCAGTCTGTCGAACAGTTCATCCACAGCCGGTTTGCCACCCACTACGGCGCAGATGTCCGGCAGTTCATGCCTTTTTTGCTGGAAATGCGCGGCAATGAAGGCAAGATCCACGGTGCCGCCGGCATCCGCCGGGCCAGCCAGCCACTGTTTCTGGAACGCTACCTGGATACCCCCATTGAACAGCTGATTGCCAATAGCTGTGACCTCCCGGTCATCCGCGGCAATATCGTGGAAATTGGCAATCTGGCCGCTCTCGGAGCGGCATCGGCCCGCTTTCTGATCATTGCCCTGACCCGTCTGTTGGCCGAGCTGGACTATCACTGGGTAGCCTTTACCGGTACACCAACCCTGATCAACAGTTTTGGCCGCCTTAATCTGGACCTGATTCCCCTGATGCCGGCCGACCGCCAGCGCATGGGCCATGAGCTGGCCGGCTGGGGCAGCTATTACGACTGCAACCCCTGGGTCATGGCAATTGATGCCCGCCAGGCCCATCTGCGCCTGCAACAGCAGAACCTCTACGAAAGCAGCCGTTACCAGTCCATGGCCAGCCAGCAGGAGGCCCGGAATGCCAGCTGCTGTTGAGCACTTCTGGCAGCAGCTGGCCAGCCATGGCGGGCAGCCGGCCCTGTCCGGCCCGGAGCAGCAGCTGAGCTACCTGCAGCTGCTGGAAGCTGTCGACCAGCGCTGTGCCCGGCTGCAGGAAGCCGGTGCCCGGCGGGTCGCCCTGGCGCTGGACAACAGCCTGGACTGGGTACTCTGGGATCTGGCCCTGCTGCGCAGCGGGCGGGTGCATGTTCCGCTGCCCGGCTTTTTCTCCAGCAGCCAGCAACAGCATGTGCTGGACAGTGCCGGGATTGATACCCTGCTCACACCCGCCGGGACAGCTGCACCGGACGGCTTCCGGGCTCTCCGGCCCGGACTCTGGCAGCGCCGGCCAGCAACGGTGGCCCGGTTGCCGGCCGGCACCTGCAAAATCACCTATACCTCGGGCACCACCGGGCAGCCCAAAGGGGTCTGCCTGAGCGCCGGAGCCCAGCTGGCTGTCGCCGGAAGCCTGCGCCAGGCCTGTGCCTCCAGCCAGATCCGTCACCATCTGTGTGCCCTGCCACTGGCAGTCCTGCTGGAAAATCTGGCCGGCATCTATGCCCAGTTGCTGGCCGGTGCCCGGATCGAACTGCGTCCACTGGAACAGCTAGGCATGAGCGGAGCCGCCGGTTTTCAGGCCAGCCGCTTTCTGGAAGTCCTGCACCAATGCCGGCCCCACAGCCTGATCCTGCTACCCCAGCTGCTGCTGGCTCTGGTCAGCGCGGTAGAACAGGGTCAGCCCCTGCCAGACAGCCTGCGCTTTATCGCAGTGGGTGGTGGCCGGGTAGCCCCCCGGCTGCTGGAACGGGCAGCGGCCCTTGGCCTGCCGGTTTTCGAGGGCTATGGCCTGTCCGAGTGCGCCTCGGTTGTCTGCCTGAACACTCCGGAGGCCCGGCGGCCAGGCAGTGTCGGCCGGCCGCTGGCCCATGTCCGGCTGCAGATTGCCGGAGATGGCGAAGTACTGGTTCAGGGCAGTCCTCTGCTCGGTTATCTGGGTGAACCGGATCACCGGGCACCCTGGCTGGCCAGCGGTGATCTGGGTTATCTGGAGGATGGCTTCCTGTTTTTGCACGGGCGCAAGAAAAACCAGTTCATTACCGCCTTTGGCCGCAACGTGAATCCGGAATGGGTTGAAGCCGAACTGGTCCAGCAGGCTCCCATTGCCCAGGCCTGGCTGCATGGCGAGGCCCAGGCCAAGAATGTAGCCGTCCTGGTACCCCGCAACCCGGCGACCCCACTGGCGGCTATCGGGGCAGCCGTCAGCCGGGTCAACCAGGAGCTGCCCGACTATGCCAGGGTTCATCACTGGCTGCTGGCCGAACATCCCTTCACCGCCAGCAACGGGCTGGCCACCACCAATGGCCGGCTACGCCGGCCAGCATTATTCCAGCATTACAGCGCGGCCATCGCTGCCGTGCTGCAGGCCCCTGAAAGGAAGAGCATGCCATGAGTTTTTATCAGACCCTGCAAGAACAGACGGCCGGAGAGCGGGCCAGACTGCTGGCAGCACCCATGATCAGCCGGGCACTGGCTGGCACTCTGCCCCTTGACAGCTATCTGGCGTTCCTGGAGCAGGCGTATCACCATGTCCGGCACACCGTGCCGCTGCTGATGGCCTGCGGGGCCCGGATTCCGGAACGTCTGGAATGGCTGCGCGGGGCCATCGCCCATTACATCGAGGAAGAATACGGCCACCAGGAATGGATTCTGGATGATATCCGCGCCTGCGGCGGAGACGCTGATGCCATCCGCAACGCCCAGCCCGGCCTGCCGGTCGAACTGATGATCAGCTATGTTTATGACCGGATTGCCCGGCATAACCCGGTCAGCTTCCTTGGCATGGTCCAGGTCCTGGAGGGGACCAGTGTCACCGTGGCCACCCGGGCAGCTGGCTGCATCCAGAACAGCCTTGGCCTGCCGGACAGCGCCTTCTCTTACCTGACCTCCCATGGCAGCCTGGATATCGAGCACATCGACTTTTTTGAAAAACTGGTCAACCGTCTGGACGAACCGGACGATCAGGCCGCAGTCACCCATACGGCCCGAGTGGTCTATCGCCTGTACGGCGACATGTTCTACAGCCTGCCTCTCAGTTAAGGAAACCTCATGAAGCTCAATGAATGCCGCATTCTGCTGACCGGAGCGACCGGTGGTATTGGCCAGATCCTGGCAGAGCAGCTGCTGGCCGGAGGGGCCCAGCTGCTGCTGGTCAGCCGCCGGGCCAGCCTGCCGGAAAGCCTGCAGTCCGGACAGGTCTGCCTGGTCCAGGCCGACCTTGGCGACGCTGCAGGCCGGGAAGCTGTCATGGCTGCCGCCCGGGCCTTTGGCGGCGTCAACTGCCTGATCAACGCCGCCGGGGTCAATCACTTTGGCCTGTTTGAAGAACAGTCCGAAGAGAACATCGCCCGGCTGGTCAACCTGAACCTGACCGCCACCCTGCAGCTGACCCATCAGATGCTGCCCCTGCTGTACCAGCAGCCCAAAGCCCTGATCCTGAACGTAGGCTCAACCCTCGGCACCATCGGCTTCCCCGGCTTTGCCACCTACTGTGCCACCAAATTTGCCCTGCGCGGCTTTTCCGAAGCCCTGCGCCGGGAGCTGGCAGACAGCATGGTCAAGGTGCTTTATGTAGCCCCCCGGGCCACCCGGACCAGCATGAACGGCGACCTGGTAACCGCCATGAATGAGGAGCTGGGAGCTGCCACTGACGAGCCCATGTGGGTTGCCCGGCAGATTGTCCGGGTCATCCAGCGGGAGACCGCCCTGCGCTACCTGGGCTGGCCGGAAAAACTCTTTGCCCGGATCAACGGCCTGCTGCCCGGCATGGTGGATGGTTCCCTGCGCAAACAGCTACCCATTATCCAGCGCTACGCCCGGCAGCGCTCCTGAGCCACCGCGGACATCAGGCGCCCGGCCAGCCCGGCTACAGGACTGGCCGGCCGGCTGGCGGCCTCGTCCAGCCGCTCCGGCAGTGCCCACAGCTCCACCCGTTTTCTGGCCCGGGTCACGCCGGTGTACAGCAGGGAACGGGTCAGCAGCGGCCCGGGCTGTTCCGGCAGGATCAGCAGCACCTCATCAAACTCCGAACCCTGGCTTTTGTGCACCGTCATCACCAGCGCACACTCATGGAGCGGCAGCCGGGTAGCGGCAAAACTGCGATACCCCTGCCCGGCCTCAAAAAACACCCGTAACCCCTGGGGGGTGGGCAGGCATAGCCCCACATCACCGTTAAACAGCTCCAGCGCATAGTCATTGTGCTGCACCATGACCGCCCGCCCCGGATACCAGCGCTCCCGGGATGCCAGCCCCAGCCGGCGCCGCAGCCGGATCTCCAGGGCTTCATTCAGGGCCTGGACGCCAAAGCTGCCTTCACGGCGGGCGGCCAGGGCCCGAAAGGCATTAAATGCGGCAAATGCCAGCCCCGGCTCTCCCGAGACGGCGGCCTGCAGATAGGGTATATAGCCCTGCTCCAGCCGTTCCAGCAGATCATCCGGCCGGGGCGACGGATTCCAGCCTAGGTCCGCCCCACCGGCCCGCAGCACCCTGTGGATACCCGGCACATGGCCCGCATTGATCTGTCTGGCCAGCTCGCCAATGCCACTGTCCCCGGCAAAGCGGTAACTGTGGGTCAGCAGGACCACTGCATCCCCCAGTGACGGAGCCGCCGGCCCGGCAGTGCCGTGCAGGCTGCAGATTTCGGCAAAAACCGCCCCGGCCTCCACAGCAGCCAGCTGGTACTGATCCCCCAGCAGCACCAGCCGGGCTCCGGGAGGCAGGGCATCCACCACCCGGTACATCAGCGCCAGATCCACCATGGAGGCCTCATCCACCACCAGCACATCCAGCGGCAGCGGCCGGCCGGCATGGTGGCGGGGCCGGGTGCTGTCACCCCGGATTCCGATCAGCCGGTGCAGGGTCTGGGCCTGATCGGGCAACCGCGCCTGCAGGGCCTCCGGAATCTGCAGCCCGCTCCGGGCCTTGCGGATGGCCTCGGCCATCCGGGCCGCAGCCTTGCCGGTCGGAGCGGCCAGGCCGATGGCCAGCGGGCCATGGCCTGGCTGCTCCAGCAGGGCGGCCAGCAGCCGCACCACCGTAGTGGTCTTGCCCGTGCCCGGGCCGCCGGAGATGACGGCCAGCGGCCGGCGTACCGCCTGTGCCACAGCGGTACGCTGCAGATCGGCTCCGGCTGGTCGGCCCTGGAACAGCCGGCCCAGACTGTCATCCAGCACCGCCTCATCCACTGCCAGCGTCTGGCGATCCAGCGCCAGCAGCCGGCGGGCCAGCGCCTGCTCATAGCCCTGATAACGGGCCAGATACAGCCGGTCCAGCTCCAGGATCAGTGGCCGGTATTCGCCCGGCTGCCCCACCAGGGACGAGGCCGCCAGCTGCTGCCGCCAGCTGGCCAGATCCGGCCAGGCCAGCGCCGGCTGCTCCAGCCAGCCCGGAACCTCTGCCAGCCTGGACAGCGGCAGGCAGACATCGCCCCGGGCCAGCGCCTCACAGCACAGGGCCGCTGCCAGCAGCACCCAGGGGGAGGCCCCCGGCCCCAGCCGCTGCCGACTGCCGGCCATGGCCCCCTCCAGACGACCCCGCGGCAGCCGCGCCCGAACAGGCAACACACCAAACAACAGACCGCCCCCCCAAAC